>NZ_BAAAYN010000093.1 GCF_039536245.1 Cryptosporangium minutisporangium
AGCGCGACAACCACGCTCAGCGCCGCCCCGAAGACGCGACAACCACCACCCGCGCAGCGCGGAGAGCGCGACAACCACCACCCGCGCAGCGCGGAGAGCGCGACAACCACCCGCTCGCGCGCCCCGCAGGCGCGACAACCACCACCCGCGCAGCGCGGAGAGGGCGACAACCACCACCCGCGCAGCGCGGAGAGCGCAACAACCACCCCGCTCGCGCGCCCCGAAGGCGCGACAACCACCCGTGCGCCGCCCGGCGAGCGCACCTGCAAGCCACTCCGCGGTGTGCACCTGGCGCGAGCACGACATGCGGCGCCTCACCCCAAAGAAGAACGGCGCTGTANAACAACCACCCCGCTCGCGCGCCCCGAAGGCGCGACAACCACCCGTGCGCCGCCCGGCGAGCGCACCTGCAAGCCACTCCGCGGTGTGCACCTGGCGCGAGCACGACATGCGGCGCCTCACCCCAAAGAAGAACGGCGCTGTACAAGATGAACGATGGCGTGCAAGATGGGCGGCCGGACGGACGTTGCAGGAAGGACGCCGATGACCACGAACCGGTGGGACACCCCTGAGCGGCAGCTCTTACGCACCACCACCCGCCGCTTCACCGAGCGGGAGATCGTGCCCCACCTGCCCACCTGGGAGGAGAGCGGCGAGCTCCCGCGCGCCCTGCACCGCGCCACCGCGAAGGCGGGCCTGCTCGGCGTCGGCTTCCCGGAGAGCGTCGGCGGCAGTGGCGGCGAGCCGATCGACACGCTGGTGATCGCCGAGGAGATGATCCTCGCCGGCGCATCGTCCGGCCTGATCGCCGGTCTGTTCACTCACGGCATCGGCCTGCCACACATCGTCACCGCCGGTGACCCCGACCAGATCGACCGCTTCGTCCGGCCGGTTCTCGCCGGTGACAAGATCGCCGCGCTCGCCGTCACCGAGCCGGAGGGCGGTTCCGACGTCGCCGCGATCCGCACCCGCGCCGAGCGGGACGGCGACCACTACGTCGTCACCGGCGCGAAGCTCTTCATCACGTCCGGAGTGCGCGCCGACTTCGTCACGACCGCGGTCCGCACCGGCGGTCCGGGTGCGGGAGGCGTCTCACTGCTCGTGATCGAGCGGGGTACACCCGGCTTCACGGTCTCGACGCCGCTGAAGAAGATGGGGTGGTGGTGCTCCGACACCGCGGAGCTGCGGTTCGACGGTGCTCGGGTCCCCGCGGCGAACCTCATCGGTGCGGAGAACAGCGGCTTCGGCCAGCTGATGACGCAGTTCGCCGCGGAGCGCCTCTCGCTGGCGGTGCAGGCGTACGCGACCGCGGCTCGGTGCCTGGCGCTGACGCTCGACTGGGTGAAGATCCGCGAGACGTTCGGCCGTCCGCTCTCGAGTCGCCAGGTGGTGCGGCACAAGCTCGCGGAGATGGCGCGCCAGACCGACGTCGCGCGGACCTACACGCGGGCGGTCATCGACGACTGGATCGACGACCCGACGCGCAGTGACCTCGTCTCCCGGGTCGCGATGGCGAAGAACACCGCGGTCGCGGCGTGCGACGAGGTGGTGGACGGCGCGGTGCAGCTGCACGGCGGAATGGGGTACCTGCGGGAGACCGAGGTCGAGCGCCACTACCGCGACAGCCGGATCCTCGGCATCGGCGGCGGCACGACCGAAATCATGACCGAACTCGTATCGCGATTGCTGTTGGCGGCCCGCTGAGAACGACGCTGACAGCCGCGCCCGCCGACTTGAGTATGACCAGTACGCGACGTCGACGGGCGCGGATGTCAGCCCTGCTCTCAGCGGGCTCCAGGTCAGGGTGCCTACGCGACGTCGACCGGCGCGATGTCAGCCCGCGCGGCGTTAGGCGGGGAGCGCCATTTTGAGCGGCGCGTCGGTGGCCGCCACGACCTCGTCGACGGTGACGCCGGGAGCGGTCTCGACCAGCTCCAGGCCGGCGGGCGTCACGTCGATCACGGCGAGGTCGGTGATGATCCGCTGGACGCACGCCTTGCCGGTCAGCGGCAGCGAGCACTCCGAGAGGACCTTCGCGCTCCCGTCGCGAGCCACGTGCTCCATCACGACGATGACCCGCTTGGCGCCGTGGACCAAGTCCATCGCGCCACCCATGCCCTTGATCATCTTCCCGGGGATGACCCAGTTCGCGATGTCGCCACCTGCGGACACCTGCATCGCGCCGAGGATCGCGACGTCGATGTGCCCACCGCGGATCATGGCGAACGACATCGCCGAGTCGAAGAACGACGCCCCGGGCAGCAGCGTCACGGTCTCCTTGCCGGCGTTGATCAGGTCCGGATCTTCGTCGCCCTCGTACGGGTACGGACCGACTCCGAGGATGCCGTTCTCCGACTGCAGCGTGACGTGCACGCCGTCGGGAACGTAGTTGGGGATCAGCGTCGGCAGCCCGATCCCGAGGTTGACGTACTGACCGTCCTGCAGTTCCCGCGCGGCGCGCGCCGCGAGTTGCTCACGTGTCAACGCCATGTCAGGCCTCCGAGGGACGAACGCGGGTGGTGCGTTTCTCGATCTGCTTGCCGTCGGTGCCCACCGGCCCGACGACCCGCTGGACGAACACCCCGGGCACGTGAATCTGCTCCGGCAGGATCTCGCCGGGCTCCACCAGCTCCTCGACCTCGGCGATCGTGATCCGCCCCGCCATCGCGCACAGCGGGTTGAAGTTCCGCGCGGACTCGTGCATCACGAGGTTCCCGTGCCGGTCACCGACCGCGGCCCGCACCAGCGCGTAGTCGGTGACGATGCCCTCTTCCAGCACGTACTCCTTGCCGCCGAACTCGCGGACCTCCTTCGGCGGGGACGCGACCGCCACGGATCCGTCCGCCGCGTACCGCCACGGCAGTCCACCCTCGGCGATCATCGTTCCCACCCCGGCCGGGGTGAAGAACGCCGGAATGCCCGATCCGCCGGCCCGCAGCCGCTCGGCCAGGGTGCCCTGCGGTGTCAGCTCGACCTCCAGTTCGCCGGTGAGGTACTGCCGGGCGAACTCCTTGTTCTCGCCGACGTAGGAGCCGATCACCCGCGAGATCCGGTGGTCTTTGAGCAGAACGCCCAGCCCCCACACGTCCACACCGCAGTTGTTCGACACCACGCGCAAGTCCCCGACGCCGGTCGCGTGCAACGCGTCGATCAGCACGTGCGGGATACCGCACAGCCCGAACCCACCCACGGCCAGCGACGCACCCGCGGAGATATCCGCGACGGCCTCCGCCGCTGACGAGACCACTTTGTCCGAGCTGATGACGCACCTCCAGCACGACCCGACTCAACCTGTCCATCCTGCTCAGCGTCTTGTCGACGCGGCAGCGTGTCAGCAGCACGCGAAATGCGGCTCAGCTCTGTGCCCCCGCACCATTCCCGCGGGGCGTCACTGGGCCCGGTACTCGGCCGCGCGTGCGAACGGCTCGATCGGCACGGCGGCGGCACCCGCCACTACCCGGTTCGTGGTGCCGCCGAGCAGCTCGACCGAGGTCGTCACCACGTCACCGGGTCCGAGCGGCGCGTGGTGGTCCCGTCCGTGCCTGCCCCAGAGCTCAGCCAGGCAGCCACCCTGGCAGGTACCGGATCCGAGCAGGTCGCCGGGGCGGATCTCGGTACCGCGGGACGCGTACGCCGCGAGCGCCGGGAACGTCCAGGCCATGTTGTCCAGCCGGTCGCTGCCGATCAGCTCGCCGTTGACGCGCACCTCCATTCGCAGGTCGAACGACGAACCCGAGCGACGCGGCGCCAGCTCGTCGGCGGTCACGAAGTACTGGCCCAGCGCGGTCGCGGTGTCCTTGCCCTTGGCCGGCCCGAGCAGCAGCGACATCTCGTGGAACTGCACATCCCTGGCGGAGAAGTCGTTCAGCACCACGTACCCGGCGAGGTGATCCGCAGCGTCCTCCACCGACAGGTCGCGACCGGCGCGGCCCACGACCGCGGCGACCTCCAGCTCGAAGTCGAAGTCCACGCAGTTCGGTGGCACCGGCACGTCGGCGGTCGGCCCGACGATCGCGTGCGGGTTGCTGAAGTAGAAGGTCGGGATCTCCCAGAACACCGGGTTGATCGTCGCGTCCGGGTTGAACAGCTTGACGATGCCCGCGGTGTGCTCGGGGAACGTGGAGAAGTCCCGGAACGTCGGCGGGGCCAGCGGCGCGAGCAGGTCGGCGTCGGCTTCGGCGGTGACCGTGGCCCGGGTCCGCAGCGCGGCATCGGCCGCGTCCTGCAGACGTCCGTCCAGCAGCGGGACGAGGTCGTGCTCGCCGGGCAGGTCGACCAGATCAGCGCTGCCGTCGACGACCGCTAGCTGTGGCCCGGATCCGGTGTTGCGCCGGACGAGCTTCATCTCCAGCCTCCTCGTGACCGCGTGTCCCGCCACGGTAGGACGCCCGACGAGTGGTGCGGAAATCGATCCGGTGAGTACCTGCGATTGATGAACGCGATGCCTGCGCGACGCCAACGGTCGTGTGAATGCCTTCCATCGGAATTCTTCATTTCCGCCCGTGCGCCCACGATCGTACGGTTTCCGGGTCGAGAGGAAGGCGCCGCAATGACGCACGCATCCGGAATCCCGGGCCCGGGGTCCGCACGACGGGACGGCCGGTGGTGATCCCGGCGATCGATCTGCACGCACACGCGCTGGTCGGCCCGGCCGAAGGCTTGATGATCGACGAGCCGGCGCTCGCCGCTGCCCGGGCCGCCGAGGCCCGCGCCGCCGGGGCCGAGTCGAGCGCGGTGAACCGCGAGCAGATCGCGACGATCACTCCGCTGCTCGCCGACCCCGTCCGACGGCTGGCCGCGATGGACGAGGCCGGGCTGGACATCCAGGTCGTCAGCCCGATGCCGATCCACCACTACTGGGCGGAGCGTCCGCTGGCCGAGCGGTACGCCCGGGCGGTGAACGAGGGCATCGTGGCGCACTGTGCCGCCGCGCCGGGGCGGCTCCTCGGCCTCGGTACCGTGCCGCTCCAGCACCCGGATCTGGCCGTCGCCGAGCTGACCAGGGCGATGGAACTCGGACTCAAGGGCGTCGAGGTCTCGACCTACGTCGCCGGGCGCGAGCTGTCGGATCCGGCGTTCGAGGAGTTCTGGGCGCGCGCCGAGGAACTCGGGGCGGTGGTCTTCGTGCATCCGTGGGGCTGCACGCTGGGGGAGCGGCTCGACCTCGCGTACCTGTCGAACACGATCGGCAACCCCCTGGAGACCACGCTCGCGCTGTCCCGCCTGATCTTCTCCGGGCTGCTCGACCGGCGTCCAGGGCTTCGCTTGGTCGCCGCCCACGGTGGCGGGTATCTGCCGGTGTACTCCAGCCGGGCCGATCACGCCTGGGAGGCGCGGCGGGACGCCCGCACCTGCGCCGAGCGTCCGAGCGAGTACCTGCGCCGCATCTGGTACGACTCGCTCGTCTACACCGGCGAGGCACTCGACCGGCTGGTCGGTGCGGTCGGCGCGGACCGGGTCGTGCTCGGTAGCGACTACCCGTTCGACATGGGGGTCTCCGATCCACTGGACCGGCTTGCGTTGGCGGATCTCGACGCCGCGCAGATCGACGCGATCCGCGGCGGCAACGCCGCCGAACTCCTGGGGCTGTCATGACTGAGGTGGAGACCGCGATCGCGAAGTTCGCGGAGGAGTGCCGCAACTGGGACCGTTGGGGTCCCGACGACGTGCTCGGCACCCTCAACTACATCGATGCGGACGCCCGGCAGCGCGCCGCCGGGCTGATTCGCCGGGGCGTCACCTTCTCGCTCTCGATGCGGTTCGAGGCCGACGGGCCGCAGAAGGGCTGGCGTCGGCGCACGAACCCGGTGCACACGATGCTCGACACCGGCGTGGACGCGGTCGCCGGGCACCAGGGGTTCCCGCACGGGATCGGCGGCGCCGACGACGTGATCGCGATGCCGCTGCAGTGCGCGACGCAGTGGGACGGGCTCGGGCACATCTTCGACCGAGGCAAGGCGTGGAACGGACGCCCGGCGGAGCGGGTGGTGAGCTCGCTCGGGGACATGGTCACCGGCATCGAACACATGGCGGCCGACGTCGCCGGGCGCGGTGTGCTGCTCGACGTCGGCCTGGTCTTCGGTGACGCCAACGGGGTGCTGCCGGACGGGTTCGCGATCGGGGCCGACCACCTCGAGCAGACGATGGCGGCGCAGGGCGTCACGGTCGGGCGCGGCGACATCCTGCTGGTGCGGACCGGCCAGCTGGGCGCGTGCCGGAACCTGCCGGGGTGGGGGGAGTTCGCCGGAGGGCCGGCGCCCGGGCTCTCGTTCTGGAGCGCGTCCTGGCTGCACCGCACCGAGATCGCGGCGATCGCCACCGACACCTGGGGCTTCGAGGTGCGGCCGAACGAGTTCCCGGATGCGTTCCAGCCGCTGCACCAGATCGCGATCCCGAACATGGGGCTGCTGATCGGTGAGATGTGGGACCTCGACGCGTTGGCGGCGGACTGCGCGTCCGACGGCGTCTACGAGTTCTTCCTGGTGGCCGCGCCACTGCCGGTGACCGGGGCGGTCGGCTCCCCGGTGAACCCCATCGCGACGAAGTAGGCCTGCGCCCGCCCGCGCCGCAACCCCGGCGCGGGCGGAGTGCGGTGGTTACTTCACCAGTGACAAGTCGATCTGCGGGTAGAGCGGGAAGTCACGCAGCAGGTCGGACGTCCGGGACCGAGCCTCCGCCGCCACCGCCTCGTCCAGCGTGAACTTCGCCTTGCTCGGCGACCCGTCCGGACCGTTGCCCGGCTCCACCGCGGCCAGCACGGTCGCGATCACGTCGGCGATCTCGGTGACCTGCTCCGCGCCCATGCCCAGCGTCGTCACCGCCGGCGTCCCGAGTCGGAGCCCGCTCGTGTACCAGGGCCCGTTCGCGTCGAAGGGCAGCGAGTTCCGGTTGAGCGTGAGCCCTACCGACCGTAGCGCGCTCTCCGCCTGGCGTCCGGTGAGGCCGTAGCTCGCCGCGACGTCGACCAGCACGATGTGGTTGTCGGTGCCCCCGGTGAGCACCTCGACCTTGCGCTGCTGCAACGCGTCGGCGAGCGTGCGCGCGTTCTCCACGATTCGCGTGGCGTAGGACGCGAACGAGGGCGAAAGCGCCTCGGTGAACGCCACCGCCTTCGCCGCGATCGCGTGCGGCAGCGGCCCTCCGAGCACGGTCGGGCAGCCCTTGTCGACGGCCTCGGCGAACTCGGACGTGCAGAGCACCATGCCACCGCGTGGGCCGCGCAGCGTCTTGTGGGTGGTCGACGTGACGACGTGCGCGTGCGCGACCGGGTCGTGGTCACCGGTCATCACCTTGCCGGCGACCAGCCCGGCGAAGTGCGCCATGTCGACCATCAGCACCGCGCCGACCTCGTCCGCGATCGCGCGCAGCGCCGCGAAGTCGATCAACCGGGTGTACGCGCTGTATCCCGCCAGCAGGATCAGCGGCTTCACCTCGTGTACCCGGGCACGCACGGCATCCAGGTCGAGCAGCTTCGTCTCCGGGTCGACGGTGTAGGACCGCGCGTCGAAGAGCCGGGCCGAGACGTTGAACCGGTATCCGTGCGTCAGGTGACCACCGGAGTAGTAGTCCATCCCGAGCAGCTTCTGGTTGGTCACCGACGAGCGGAGCTCCGCCCATTCGGAATCGGTCAGCGCGGACGCGTTCTTCCGCCCGAACCGCTCGATGATCCCGTTCTCCACCCGCGTCGCGAGGATGGAGAGGAACGCAACGAGGTTCGCGTCGATGCCGGAGTGCGGCTGCACGTACGCGTGCTCGGCGCCGAACAGCTGCTTGGCCAGGTCGGCGGCGTGCGCCTCGACCGTGTCGACGTTGTCGCAGCCGGCGTAGAAGCGGTGGCCGGGAGCGCCTTCGGCGTACTTGTCGGTGAACAGGTTGCCCTGGGCCAGCTGGACCGCCAGCGAGCTGAAGTTCTCGCTCGCGATCAGCTTGACGTTCGACCGCTGATCCGCCAGCTCCTGGACGATGCTGCGGGCGACCGTCGGGTTGACGGTGCTGACCTGGTCGAGCGAGGCGTAGAACGCGAGCGCGCCGGGGTCGGGTGTCGCTCCGTCGAGGCTCGCCAGGTAACGAAGGGCTGACAGCTCGGACATGGTGGGCGTGACCTTCCCAGTCGGGTGCGCATTCGGGGCTCGCGAGGCGGGCTCGCGACGTGCGCGATGATACGGATCCACCGGCGCGACAACCGCCCCGACGGGATGCGCACCGGTCACCGGAGGAGACGTCTGCCACGTCCGTGACCACCTCCGCTCCACCGCTCTCACCAGCAACGTTTGTGCTCCTGAGCAGCACCCTTACTGCTCCCGTCGACACGCGATCAGCCGGTTGCCCGGCGCCGTCACGTGGTGCTACGAAGGACGCGAGCGGGGGTGGTCTGCACATGACGTCACTGCGTACCGCGGTATTCGACGGAATCCGACCGGCGAATCTCGATGCTCTCCGCTCGGCCGACCCGCAGGTCGCCGATCTGCTGGGCGCGGAGTACGACCGCGTCCGCCACTGCATCCAGCTGACCGCGAGCGAAAACTTCACGTCCCCGGCGGTCCGAGCCGTGCTGGCCTCGACGCTCGGCGACAAACACGCCGAGGGGTACCCGGGGCGGCGCTACTACGGCGGGTGCGAGTTCCTCGATCAGGCCGAGGAGCTGGGGCGCTCCCGGGCGTGCGAGTTGTTCGGGGCCGAGTACGCGAACCTGCAGCCGCACTCGGGCACGCTGGCCAACCTCGCCGCGTACGCCGCGCTGCTGGTCCCTGGTGACACGCTGCTGGCGATGGAGCCCCGCTACGGTGGTCACTTCTCGAGCGGTAGCAGTCGGAACTTCTCCGGTAAGTGGTTCCGCACGGTCGGGTACGGCGTCCGCCGGGCCGACGAACGCATCGACTACGACGAGGTGCGCGATCTGGCCGTCGAGCACCAGCCGAAGTTGCTGGTCTGCGGCGCGACCGCCTACACCCGACTGATCGACTTCGCGGCGTTCCGCGAGATCGCCGACGAGGTCGGTGCCTACCTCCTGGTCGACGCCGCCCAGATCAGTGGGCTGGTCGCCGGACGTGCGGTGCCCTCGCCGATCCCGTACGCCGACGTCACCACGGCCACCTCGCACAAGTCGCTGCGCGGACCGCGCGGCGGCATGATCCTCTGCACCGCTGAGCTGGCCCGCCGGATCGACAACGCGGTGTTCCCGTTCCTCCAGGGCGCGCCGCTGATGAACTGCGTCGCGGCGAAGACGGTGGCGCTGGGCGAGGCCGCGGACGCGTCGTTCGGCGACTACGCGCAGCGGGTGTTGGCGAACGCGAGCGCGCTCGCCGCCGGCCTCGAGCGGGCCGGTCTACGGCTGGTCGCGGGCGGCACCGACAACCACATGGTGCTCGTCGACCTCGGCGACGACGGCGTCACGGGTGCCGACGCCGAACAGCGCTGCCGCGACGTCGGGATCCTGCTCACCAAGCACGTGCTGCCGTTCGACCACCGGCTGCCGGAGCACGCGTCCGGACTTCGGCTGGGGACGCTCGCCGCGACCACCCAGGGCATGACGGAAGCGGACATGGGCACCGTCGCGGACCTCATCGTCCGGGCGATTCGTGGCATCGACCCGGTAGGTGTCCGGAACGAGGTCGCCGACCTCGCGGCCCGCTACCCCTGTTACTCGTCGTATTGATCCCTCGGCTCGGGGGCGGCCGTCTACAGTGCCTCCATGCGACTGGCCTTCGACGTCGGAGTACACGAGCGCCATCGTGTGGAGTTCAGCTTCAGCAAAGCCTGGGGCTGGTTGACGATCTCGGTCGACGGTCAGCGAGTGCGCTCCGACCTGCACATCGCGTCTATCCAATTGGTACAGACCTTCGACCTGGTCGTCGGCGTCCAGGAACGGCACGCGGTGCGGATCGAGAAGCATCGGGAGCGCATGTTCGGTGGGTTCCGCCCCCAGCCGGTCTACGCCTACGTCGACGGGCGGCTGGTCGCCCAGGGCGTCGCCTGACCCGACGCGAGAGCCCGTCGGGCCTCCGTCGTTATCGATCAGTGATGCAGGCCACACGCAGCGGATTTGTCTACCACTGATAACGGCCAAGATCATCTTTAATCCATTTTGATCCCGGAAGTTCAGGGATGCCGCTACGTTCTGGCCCCAGCCGAGCACTGAACGCAGTGCCGGAAAGCCCGAACCGGAGGCGTAGCCCATGCTTCACCGCCGCTCGTTATCCGACTCCGCCCCGTCGACGCGTCCGAGAGCCGGCCGGGTGGCCGTCGCGCTCGCGGCCGCCGCCGCCCTCGGACTAGCCGCGACCGGTCCGGCCGCCGCGGATCCGCCCACACCCGCGCAGGCGGGGGCTGCCGCGTCGAAGAAGCTCACCTCGGCGGTCACGGTCGCCGGCGTGCTGGGGCATCTGCGGCAGTTCCAGCGGATCGCCGACGCCAACGGCGACACCCGCGCGTCGGGCACCCCCGGTTACGACCGCAGCGCGGACTACGTCGCGCGCAAGCTGCAGCGTGCCGGTTACCGGGTGACCAGGCAGAGCTTCCAGTTCCCGTTCTTCGAGGAGCTGAACCCGTCGAAGTTCGCCCGGGTGAGTCCCACCCCGACGACGTACGTGAACGGGACGGACTTCTACACGCTCTCGTTCTCCGGCGACGGTGTCGCGCAGGGCACGGTGACCCCCGTCGACATCAACCTGACGCCGCCGCGGGCGTCGACCAGCGGTTGTGAGGCCGCGGACTTCGCGAACTTCCCGCGCGGCAACATCGCGCTGGTGCAGCGCGGCACGTGTGACTTCGCGGTGAAGGTGAACAACGCCGCGACCGCCGGCGCGATCGGCGTCGTCGTGTTCAACCAGGGCAACGGCACCGAGGCCGAGAACCCGGATCGGTACGGGGCGTTCCAGGGCAACCTCGGCGGACCGGTGCCGATCCCGGCGATCTCGACGTCCTACGCGCTCGGCGCCGACCTGGCCGGCACCGCGAACACCGTCGTCCGGATCGAGACCGACACCCTGTCCGAGACCCGCACCACCCAGAACGTCCTCGCCGAGACGCCCGGTGGGCGCGCGGACAACGTCGTGATGGCCGGCGCACACCTGGACTCGGTGCCGGAGGGCCCGGGCATCAACGACAACGGCACCGGCAGCGCCGGTCTGCTCGAGGTCGCACTGCGGTACGCGCCGCTGGCCAAGGGCGCGAAGCCCACGAACAAGGTGCGGTTCGCCTGGTGGGGCGCGGAGGAGAGCGGGCTGCTCGGGTCCGAGCACTACGTCGCTTCGCTGACGCCGACGCAGGTCGCGGACATCGGTCTGTACCTGAACTTCGACATGATCGGTTCGCCGAACTACACGCTCGGGGTCTACGACGGTGACAACTCGACCGGTACCGGGACGCCGCCGCCCGGATCCGGGGCGCTGGAAACGATCTTCCGCAACTACCTGACCAGCCGCGGTCAGCAGCCCGTCGACAGCGAGTTCAGCGGACGCTCGGACTACGGGCCGTTCATCGCCGAGGGCATCGGGATCCCGGCCGGCGGGCTGTTCACCGGCGCCGAGGGCATCAAGACCGCCGAGGAGGCCGCGAGGTTCGGCGGCGTGCCGGACGTCGCCTACGACCCGTGCTACCACCAGGCGTGCGACAGCTTCAACCCGGTGGGCGACGGGGCGGACGCCGCGACCTACCAGCGGCTGAAGGCCGCGTACGGGAAGAAGCTCGTCGGCAACGTGAACGTGTTCGCGCTCGACCTGAACTCGGACGCGATCGCGGACGCCGTCGCCCGACTGGCGTTCGACACCAGCGGGGTCTCCGCACCGGGTGACACCCCGGCGGCAGCCTCCGCGGGGGCGCCGAGCGGCGGTCTGGACGGCCACTTGCTGACCGCCTGACCCGTCGATCTACGCCGAATCCGCCTCCACGGCTTCCGTGGGGGCGGATTCGGCGTATCCGAGCGCGACGGCGCGCCGGGCGTGGGCTGGCGGGCGGCGTGGGCTAATGCGACTAATCTCCTGATTCGGGATTTATCGACGTCATCCCGGGGAGATGGCCCATGCTCGCTCGCACCCGCCGCGGCGGCTCGGCCCGGAGGCCGATCCGCTCGATCGGAGTGATCACCGCGCTCACCACCGCCGCGCTGGTCGGTCTCGCCGCCAACCAGATGACGGCGACCGCTCATCCCCCCGAGATCTCACGGCAGGCGAACGAGCGCCCCGCTCCCGCGCGCCCGGCTCCCGCCCGCCCCGTCGCGAAGGCTGAGCCCGCGGCGGGCACCAGCGGGCCGACGGCCGCCGCGAAACCCCGCCCGGTGACCGAGGGCGCCGTTCTCGGCCGCGCGCTCGCCGCTCAGGTGACCGTCGAGGGCGTCCTCACCCACCTGCGTGAGTTCCAGCGGATCGCCGACGCCAACGGGGGCACCCGGGCGTCCGGGGTCGGCCGCGGTTACGCGTACAGCGCCGACTACGTCGCACGCGAGCTCCGCGCGGCCGGTTACCGGGTGACCCGTCAGCAGTTGTCGTTCCCGTACTTCGAGGAGACCCGCCCGACGACGTTCCGCCGGGTCTCCCCGGAGCCTCGTCAGTACCGCGGGCCGGACGACTTCCGGATCCTGAGCTACTCCGGGGACGGCGTGGCCGAGGCGCGCGTCCACCCGGTCGACGTCAACCTGACGCCGCCGCGCAGCACCACCAGCGGCTGCGAGACCGCCGACTTCGCCGACTTCCCGGCCGGGTCGATCGCGCTCCTGCAGCGCGGTAGCTGCGATTTCAACGTGAAGGTGCGCCACGCGGTCGCCGCGAAGGCGTCCGGCGCGATCATCTTCAACCAGGGCAACGGCACCCCGACCGCCAACCGCGACCGCTTCGAGACGTTCGGCGGCACGCTCCAGCGGTCGTTCAGCATCCCGGCCATCGCGGTGTCCTACGCGGTCGGCGCCGAGCTGGCCGGGTCGCCGCGGGCACGCGTCCGCATCGAGACGGACACCCGGTCGGAGACCCGCACGACCGAGAACGTGCTCGCGGACCTGCCCGGTCCGGCCGAGGGCCGGACGGTCATCGTCGGCGCGCACCTGGATTCCGTGCCCGAAGGGCCCGGTATCAACGACAACGGCAGCGGTAGCGCGGGCGTGCTGGAGGTCGCGGTGCGCTACGCGGAGCTGATCCGGAAGACCGGCGGGGCCGCGCCACCGAACCCGGTGCGGTTCGCCTGGTGGGGTGCCGAAGAGACGGGGCTGCTGGGCTCGCAGCACTACGTCGACGGTCTGACGCCGGCGCAGAAGCGGGCGATCGCGCTCTATCTCAACTTCGACATGATCGGTTCGCCCAACTACGAACTGGGCGTCTACGACGGGGACAACTCGGACGCCCGGGAGGGGACGAGTCGCGGTCCGGCCGGATCGGCGCAGATCGAGACGTTCTTCCGGAGCTTCCTGGCCGAGCGCGGACAGAAGTCGACGCCGAGCGGCTTCGACGGACGCTCGGACTACGGGCCGTTCATCGCCAAGGGCATCCCGGCCGGTGGAATCGACACCGGCGCGGAAGGGGTGAAGTCGAAGAGTGCGGCCGAACTGTTCGGGGGAGTACCGGGTGTCGCGTTCGACCCCTGCTACCACCAGGCGTGTGACGCGCTGACGCCGAAGCCGTCCTCGACCGATCGGGCGAAGAAGGAGATCTACCGCAAGCTCGCGGTGGCCTACGGCAGCCGGCTGGTCGGCAACGTGAACGTGGTGCCGGTCGACCTGATCAGCGATGCGATCGCCACGGCCGTCGGGCAGTACGCCTACGACGTCTCGGACGTCGTCGGCGCGGCGGCTTCGGCCTCGCCAGCGCCCTGAGCCCGGGCCACCAGCTCCTCGAACGTCCGCTGGATCGCGCCGTTGAAACCGCGGGAGAAGTAGGCCGCGACGGTCTTGTCGGCGTGCGGCCGGAGTCGGGTGATCGCTTCGACCGCGTGGTGCAGCTCGTCGGCGGCGGGCAGGGCGCCCGGGCCGTCCGCCGCGAGCAGGTGCCCGTCGACCAGCACGACGATCCGGTCGGCGGTGCGCTGCTGGTCGTCCCGGATTCCCTCGCTGAGGTCGAGCACGGCGGTGAGCGGAATGCCGGCCGCCACCATCTCGACCCCGGCCGCGAACGGCTGCGGCTCGAGGATCTCGAACGTGGTCGGACCCGTGCGGGCCAGGACGCCGAGTTCGATCGCGCGCGCCAGCAGGTCCGGTGTGGCCTGGCCGCCGTAGAGCCGCTCCAGGTCCGACAGCGTGATCGGCTCCGGACGCTCGACGCGCGGCTCCGGCCGGGTCACCGACTCCAGGCCCAGGACGTCCTCCAGGTCGCGGCCTTCGGCCCAGGCGTCCACCAGATCGCGGATCACCCCGAGCGTGTAGCCGCGCTCGAGCAGCCGGTTCACCAGGCGGAGGCGGACCAGGTGGTCGTCGGAGTAGAGCGCGATCTTGCCCGCTCGGCGCGGCGGCGGCAGGATGCCGCGGTCCTGATAGACGCGAATGTTCCGGACGGCCGTGTCGGTCGCGTCGGCCAGCTCCGCGATGCGGTACTCGGCCAACCGGACCTCCCTGCCACCGATGTTCCCTTCGCGGTGGGTGATCCGCCGCGAGGGAAGAGTATCGACGCCGGGCAGGCGGCTGCCGAGGGCCGCACTACTCCCGCCGTGCGGCCACGGCGAGGGCGGGGGTCGCGGTGAGGCGGTACTCGCCGACGTCGAACTTCCGCGTGACGAGCCGGAACCGCCACGTCGACGACGGCCACTGCGTGGTGACCCGGCCATTGGCGTCCTGATACCAGCTGTGGCAGCCGCCGTTGACCCAGATCGTCCGCTTCATCCGACGGTCGAGTAGGGCGTTCCAGCGTTGCTGCGCGTCGTGGCGGGCTTCCACGGTGCCGAGTTGATGGCGGTCCATCGTGACCAGCGCGTCGATCACGTAGTTGAGCTGCGACTCGATGATGAACACCATCGAGCTGTGACTCAGGCCGGAGTTCGGGCCGATGAGCAGGAAGAAGTTCGGGTAGCCGTGCACGGTCGTCCCGCGCAGTGCCTCCATGCCGTCGGCCCATCGGTCGGCCAGCCGGACGCCGCCCCGGCCGGTGATCCGCTGCGCGATCGGCATGTCGGTGACGTGGAAGCCGGTGCCGAAGATGATCGCGTCGACGTCGCGCCGGGTGCCGTCCGACCCGACCACGGTGTCGCCCTGGACGGCCGTCAGCCCGGCGTTGACCAGTGAGACGTTCGGCTGGGTGAGCGCCGGATACCAGTCGTTGGAGAGCAGGACCCGCTTGCAGCCGAGCCGGAAGTTGGGCGTGACCGCCGCCCGCAACGCCGGATCGGCGATGGCCCGCCGGATGTGCGCCTTGCCTGCGACTTCGGCCGCCCGCAGGATCGCCGGCGTGAGGATGAAGCCGGGCACCTCGGCCTCGCGAACCAGATAGACGCCGGCCCGCGCGGCCTTCTGGGCGAGCGCCGACCGGCTGAACACCGCCCGCTCGGTGCGGGTGATCGGACGGTCAGCGCGCGGCAGGATCCACGGCGCGGTGCGCTGGAACACGGTCAGCTCGCCGACCCGGGGCTGGATCCGGGGTACGAACTGGATCGCCGACGCGCCGGTGCCGATCACCGCGACCCGCTTGCCGGTCAGGTCGTAGTCGTGGTTCCACCGGGACGAGTGCCAGACCTCGCCGCTGAAGCCGGCCAGACCGGGCACGGCCGGAACCTGCGGGTCGGAGAGCGGACCGGCCGCGGAGATGAGCACCGTCGCGGTGAGTTCGCCGGTGGTGGTGCGTAGGTGCCAGTGCCGCTCGGACTCGACCCACGTCGCGTCGAGCACCTCGGTGTGGAACCGCACGTGCGGCCGGACGCCGAACCGGTCGACGACGTCCTCCAGGTAGCGGCGGATGTCCGGCTGCGCGGAGAAGCTACGGGGCCAGCGCGGGTTCGGCGCGAACGAGAACGAGTACAGATGCGACGGGACGTCGCAGGCGCAGCCGGGGTAGGTGTTGTCGCGCCAGGTCCCGCCGATCGCGTCGGCGCGCTCCAGCAGGACGAAGTCGTGGATGCCGACGCCCTTCAGGCGGACCGCCGCACCGATCCCGCCGAAGCCGGTACCGATCACGGCCACCCGGACGTGTGGTGTGCCGCCTCCGTCGCCGATCGCTGCCGGCACCTCTGCCGTCTCCGTCATGTTGCGGCTCCCATCGTGTCAACACCCGGTGGGACGTTAACATCAGTCGTTGACACGATGGGCGGAGTTGGTCAGAACGAGCGCGCGCTCGGCCTTCCCTGGCCGCCGTCCACCACGAGGTTGGCTCCGGTGATCCAGGACGCGCGGTCGGAGAGCAGGAACGCGGCCACGTCACCGACCTCCTCCGGGCGACCGAGCCGTCCGAACGGGAACTCGTTGGTGCGGAACCGCTCGAAGACGTCCGGGTTCTGCGCCTGGAACCGCTCCCAGCTCCCGCCCTCGAACAGGATCGAGCCCGGGCTGATCGCGTTCACCCGGATGTGCAGCGGCGCGAGCTCCAGTGCGAGCGTCGTCGCCAGGTGGATCTCGGCCGCCTTCGCGGCCGCGTAGGCCGTGCGCGGCCCCGGCTTCATGCCGGTCACCGACGCGACGAACAGCACCGATCCACTGCCGGCCCGTTCCAGATGCGGCAACGCGGCCTTGGTGAGCGCCGCCGCGTGCCCTGCGTTGAGCGCGAACGTGCCGAGGAAGTCGTCGACGTCGCCGGTGCGCAGGTTGCCGTTGCCTGCCGTGCCACCCGCGTTCGCGACGATCCGGTCCAGGCCGCCGAGCGCGCTCGCCACCTCGTCCACCGCGCTCTGCAGCGCCGCCGAGTCGGTCACGTCGGCAACCGCGGTGACGACCAGGCGGCCATGGCGTCCGATCGTGTCGGCGGCGGCGGCGAGGCCGTCCGGGCCACGGGCGATCAGGCCCACCGCGGCGCCCTCCCGCGCGAGCGAGTCGGCGATCGCCAACCCCAGGCCTCGGCTGCCGCCGGTGACCACCGCACGCGCGCCATCCAGCCCCAAATCCATCGCGACCTCCTGGTTCACGGCATTCTCGGCAGCCACGCTACTGTCTGCGCCGGTTCGCGCCCGACTGCATCGTGGCGGACGTGATCTCACCGTTCGGCGGGTACGCCGCCGGCCTGCCCGGCGTCCCGTGGGTGCAGTTGGTACTCCATTCGCTGCCGGACCCCCTCGCCGTACCTGCTGCTTTCGCCGGGGTCTGCGCCGCTGGTGTTCGTCTCGGCGTCCACTGTGCCCGGTGGCGCCGCCGATCTATTCGGCGCGACGATCGCCGGCCTGCCCGGCGTCCGCTGGGTGCGGCGGTGCCGACCGTGCTGGGCGATCCGGGGTTCGCGGCGCGGGCCCGGGCCTGCGCGCCTCCGGTGGGGTCGCCGCCGCCCGGTGACGTGGCGGTGGAGGTGCTGGCGTCGGTTTGTGGTGTTCACGATTGGACGCGCGGATAGTCTGTGGCCATGGCGATCGCCGAGGAGCTCACCGCCGGGGTCGTCTCCAGCGTGCTCGCGGTTCTGCTGGTCGAGATCTACCTCTGGTTACGGCGCCGGTATCGGCAGCGCACCCTGCGGTGGCTGATCGGAACCGACACCGCGGCCATCGTCACGCCGGTGTACCCATGGGCCGAGAACTCGCATCCAGCCGGGCTGCTGACGACGTACGACGCGATCGGCCTCGCGCACGTGCTGGAGGCCTGCAATCGGATCGGGACGGTGCCGGTCGTCAGCCGGAGCGGCGAATCGGCGGAGAACTCCCCGCTGGACGTGATCGCGATCGGGGGGCCGTCCGGCAACCAGGTGACCGCGACGTTCCTCAAAGCGTACTGCCCGGGATTCGAGATCCTGACCGATCCGGAGACCGGGCGCCTGTCGTACCGCTGCGGTGGTCGGGTGTTCGAGCGCACCGAGGACGAGACGTTCGCGTTCATCGTCCGGCTGTCGCCGAAGGAGACCGGACTACCGGGGACCGCGCTGATCGCGTGGGGGCACTCGGCGGTGTCGACGGCGACTGCCGGGTACTACCTGGCGCGATACTCGAAGTCGCTGCGCAAGGTCGGTAAAGGGTCGTTCTTCGTGGCGATCTCGGTGCGGTGGGTCCTGGGGTACCGCTCGTTCGACACTCGCCCGATCGACCTGACGTCGGCGGCGTTCGCACCACCTCCGGAGCCTCCTCGGTCCTTGCCGCCTGCGCCTCCGCCGGAGGAGGAGCCGACGCCGCGGGCGCGCCGGTTCGGGCGGGCGCGAGCCTCGGGTGCGCCCGATTCCGCGCCGATGGCAGCGGGGCGGTCGCGGGTGGCGGAGGCCCTCGACGACGTCCGCGCCGCGTCGGTCATGACGTCGGGGCCGTCGCCGTCTTCGTCCGAGTCCGCCCTGCCGTCAGGGGCGTCGCCGTCGGAGTTTTCGTCGTCCCGGCCCGTGGCAGGGTCGGAGGCGTCGCGGTCCGGGGAGCTGTCGCCGTCCGGGGACGCCGGGTTGTCCGGCGAGGGCACGCCGTCCGGGACGGCCGCGCCGTCACGGAAGCGGTCCACGGCGGCATCCCGGTCCGCCGGCGGGTCGCGGCCTGCGGCCGCGGGCTCCGGCGCGGACGACCCCGGTGAGCCGTCCGACTCTGCCGAACCGAACAAGCCGACGAAGTCGAAGTAGGTCTGTGGGCCCGGCCGCCGCGCGGGCCGTTCGCCTCGGCGGCGCTCATCGTCCACTGTTCGGGGTGCGGTTGCCGGTGCATTCCGCGGTCGGCTCGGCCGGTGTTGCTTCGTGCGGATCGCCGCTGTCGGACGCCCGACAGTTACCCGGGGCGGCACGCCGCCAGGCGGGCTCGGACGCTAGTCTGCGCCTGCGAGGGGCGGTAGCTCAGTCGGTTAGAGCAGGGGACTCATAATCCCTTGGTCGTGGGTTCGAGCCCCACCCGCCCCACCACCAGGCAATACGTCGGAGCCCCCGCCTGGCTGGCTCTTCGCGAGTGGAACTGCCTGTCGATACCAGCTAGTCCACGGTCCGGCTTTGTTGCCGGCGACGAGCGGGACCGCGTTGCCTGCGGGAGCGGATGGGAACAGGCTCCGTATCTCCGTGGCGCCCTCGGGGTCGGGACGTGATGCGGTCGACTAGTGGGCGTTCGAGCTCGCTACTTGATCCTTCCTTGACTAGACCGCATGTCGACCGAGGACGCTCTCTGGCGACTCGGCTGGCCGCCGCGAAGTGATATCACGCCCGTCCATCATCAGGAGGGCGGCGATGGCGCTGGTGTACGACGTGGTCCTCTGAAAGGTCTTCCTCTGACGCTCACCGCTTGTTGCGGATCGATGCGAGGGTTTTGCCCGTGCTCGCTACGAACCAGAAGTCGTAACCGCTTCTGTTTGGCGTTACGCCCGGCTTGAGATTCGCAACCACCGCCTTGGCTGCACCGCTTGGTGAGCCGAACCAACTCCCTGACAGTGCACCAGACGTCACGGTCAGCCCAGCTGTCGTTGGGTCGAACAGCCCTTCGATGCGCTCACCCTGATAGGTCGCATATACGGCGACGCCGGTCGTCGGGGGTGCTGGCGGCTGGGCGCTGTTCGTTGCTGATCGGTGGAACTGCTCGATGAGGAAGGCGACGGCGTCACCGAGACTCTCGTTTCGGGACTTCGCTATCAGAGTCAGTTCGCGAAGCGGTCCGTCCGCGATCTGCATGGTTGGCATGAGAGGAGCATACTCCTCCGGAGGAGAATTATGGTAAGAATATGAGCATGGATCGGTGGATCGTCCGACGCACCGTTCTGGTCATACTTGTGACTATGACGTTCGTGTCGTTGGCTGAGGCGAAGGCGCACCTGTCGGAGCTGGTCGCGCGCGTACACGACCAGCACGAGCGTGTCACCGTCACCGTGCACGGCCGGCCGTCTGCGGTGCTCATCGCTGTAGAGGATTTGGAGCGGCTCGAGGCGACGCTCGAGGTGCTCGGCGATCCGGCGACGCTGCGCCGGTTGGCGGAGTCGGACGCGGAGTTGGCGCGCGGTGAGGAAGTGTCTGAGGACGAGTTGGCCGCGGTGATGCGGAAGCGCCGCGAAGCGTCGTGACGTCAGCCAGTGGGCGGTACAGCCTGCGCACGACACCATCGGTGCGGCGGTCGCTGGCGCAGGGCTTACCGGAGCCAGTGGCGGTTGCCGCTTACGAGTTCATGACCGGTCCGCTGTGCGAGAACCCGTATCGGGCAGGCAAGCAATTGCTGCCGCCGCTCAACGATCGATACAGTGCACGCCGCGGGACCTATCGGATCCTGTATCGCATTGACGACAAGGAGCGCGTCGTCACGGTCGTCGATATCGCGCACCGACGGGACGCCTATCGGACCTGACCGGATCGCGATCCAGGGTGGACCGGTTTCTGTCCGCAACAGCAAACATTTCGACGCTCTGCGGTGCGCGTTGAGTAGCCCGCGTCGCCGCGTAGCGGTCGAACAGGAGGGGATTCGACGCCTGCCGGTCGTTCCCGATCAGCCGACAACGAGGCGTGCTCGCCTCGACCCCAGCGCGGTCAGCGGCGTCAGGGAGAATTCACTGAGGAAGGGGCCCGGTCGTAGCCATGAGTGCTCATGGCTCCTCTTCTCTTTCAGGTAACTCGCGTATCGCTCTTCTGCGAGTGGAACCGCTTCTCGGTACCAGCTGGTCCATTGCCCGGCTTTGTCTCGGCCCGCGAACGTCGCAGCCCCGTCGATCCGGACCGTGCCGACACGCCCTCGGCCTGGCTGATCGCTACCTGTTCGTTGCGCTTGCTGGGCTTCGGACGCTACGCCTCAAGGCACGTGGCCTCTCCAAGTTCGCGTTCACCGCTGCCCGCCCTCCCGGATCCGCAGGTCGATCACCATGAACGCCGCCTCTTTCATCCCGACGCTGGGCGGCTCCCCACCGGCCGGTTGGATCCGTCGCTGTGTCTGCGCGATCGTGGTGATCTCTTGATCCGAAAGCGGCAGCGCCCGCCGCGCCCTCGCTGCCAACGCGGTCGGCTGCCACGCTGCGATCCACGCGACCCGCTCGTCCTCGCTCATGCCCTCCCAGTCGCGGCACGCCTCCATCGCCGAGGCCCGGGCCAGCTGGCCGGCCAGCGCGTTCACCTCGCCACCGCGGCGTCGACTCACAGCCTCTCCCTTCCGTCTTGACCAGTGGTCACCGCGAGTACGGCAGACCCGGAGGCTCAGCGCCAAGCCTGTCGCAAAGTCGAGTCGGGTCACTCGCCATGAGGCAGCGACGAGTGAGCGGGCGACGATGTCACTCCTCGACCCGCGAAGCATGTCACCGCCCACGCTCAGTTCTCACCCGCGGCGGCCGATGAACGACCATGCGCTCAGGACGAACTGGCCTTGTAGCAGGAACTGGAGCCTTACGGACTCCGCTGGCTGGTCTCCGCCACCGGGAAGGCGCGCGTCTGTACCAGCGGCGCCCTGATCGTCTGGAGGATCGCCGGAGGCTACGACGAGTTGCGGCACCCGCGCTGAGCGCCGTGAAGCCCGCCAGCCTGGTCGTCCTCAGCGGCTTCGTCCTGATCGCGTTCCTTGCGGGCTGCCTCGGCGCCCTGTTCCTGTGGCCGATTGACCCGCCGGCAATTCGGACACCGACCCCCGCCAGCACTCCTGCGGAGTAGAGGCGCTCGTGCCCGGTCAGCCGCAGCATCGGATCCAACTCGCCGACGCGATGCGCGGGCGCATCGCCGCTGGCAGTAACTCATCGCGGGTGACCGGTGAAGGACTGTCACGTGGACGGGGTTCATGCTCGTTGGAATAAGCAGTAGGGTGGCGGCGTGATCGACCCAAGTCTCGGCCGTCCGCTGTATCGGCAGTTGGCCGACCTTCTGCGCGCCGACATCCGAGGCGGCGTCTACGGGCCGGGCGCGGCGATTCCTTCCGAGGCCAACCTGATCGAACGCTACGGCGTTGCCCGCAACACCGTGCGCCTGGCGATGGAGGTGCTGCGCGACGAAGGGCTCGTAGTGACCCGTCATGGCTGCGGCACGTTCGTCCGTGAGTCCTGATCGATCGGGCAACACCCGACCGCCGCGGCAAGGCCGGGAGTTCCCTAGCATTGCGACGTGAGCCGAGAGGTCGAAGATCTCAACCGGCGCCTGCTCCGGGCCCGCGACGCGATCGACCGGTCGTACGCCGAGCCGCTCGATGTTCGTGCCATCGCGACGGTGGCCCACCTCTCGCCGGCGCACTTCAGCCGCTGCTTCCGCACAGTGTTCGGTGAAACGCCGCACCGCTACCTGCAGCGGCGGCGGATCGAGCGCTCGATGTTCCTGCTGCGGGAGACCGGCCGCAGCGTCACCGACGTCTGCTCCGACGTGGGCTTCAACAGCCTCGGGACGTTCAGCCGGACGTTCCGGGCGATCGTGGGGGAGACACCGTCGGGCTACCGCCGCGCTCACCTGCCGGTCGTCGTGCCCCACTGCGTCCAGATGGCGAACACCCGGCCGCGGGCCGCAGCGGCCGCGGCGACACGATCGAGCAGTTTTGGAGAAGCCGCCGTCGGGGTGGCTTCCCTAGCCTGACGACGTCCCCATCACGCTGGCAGAGGAGAGCTGGAGATGATCACCGGGCTGAACGTCGCGACCATCTTCGTCCGTGACAAGGACGAAGCGCTGCAGTTCTACGTCGACAAGCTGGGGCTCGAGAAGGGAAACGACGTCCAGCAGGGCTCTTACCGCTGGCTGACCGTTCGGGCCCCGGGTGACGGCGGCACGGAGATCTGCCTGGAGCAGCCAGGCCCGCCGCTGCACGACGAAGCGACGGCCGAGCAACTCCGTGAGCTGATCGCGAAGGGCGCTCTGACGGGCCTCGTCCTGACCACCGACGATGTCCGGGGGCTGTTCGAATCTCTCCAAGCGAGTGGTTTCACCGACTTCACGCAGGAGCCCGCCGACCACTTCTACGGCACCGACATGGGCCTCCGGGATCCGTCCGGCAACGCGATCCGGATCCTTCAGCAAGGGGACGCTGCCCAGGACGCGTCGGCCTGATGCGCGCGTCGGGCGGAGCTGCCGCCCGGTCGACGGGACGAGCCTGCCATTCAAGTCAAGTCAAGGCAGAGGCCTCAGAGGGACGGTGGCAAGCCCAAGCCGGACTGGTGAGCCCGGATGATGGCTTGAGCACGGTGTTCCACATGCAACTTCGTGAAGACGGCGGACGTGTAGTTGCGCACCGTCTTGTCGGACAGATGCAGCCGCCGGGCGATCTCGATGTTCGTCAGCCCTTGCGCCATCAGCCGTAAGATCTCGACCTCCCGATCCGTCAGCTCGGGGAACGGCCGGGCCGCCCGGCTTCCGTTGCCGGCGTTCGCGAAGTACGCCAGAGCCCGTTCGGCAATGCCGGGGCCCAGCACGAGATCACCGTCGACCACCGCATGGATCGCACGGATGACCCGCTCTTCCTCGGCGCCCTTGACCAGGTAGCCTCGCGCACCGGCCCGCAGCGCCGTGAAGAGCGACTCGTCGTTCTCCAGCATGGTGAGCACGAGAACCGCGATCTGCGGCGCGTCGCGCGCGAGCGCCCTGGTCGCGTCGATCCCGGTCAGTCCTGGCATGTGCAGGTCCATCAGGACGACGTTCGCCGTGAGCTGGATCGCCGCCTCGATCGCGGCCGCACCATCCGCCGCCTCGCCGACGACCTCGATGCCCGCGGCGGTGTCGAGTACCGAACGCAGGCCGCGCCGGAACACGGGATGGTCATCCGCGATGAGCACCCGAATCGTCATGCGGTCCTCCCTAAGGGCAGGGTGGCGGTCACGGTGACACCGCTCGGTTCGGCCGCGGTGAACTCACATGATCCGCCGAGTTCGCGGGCTCGTTCGGACATCGACCGCAGTCCCAGTCCCTGCTGTCCTCGGGCGCTCAGGCCGACCCCGTCGTCCGTGACAACCAGCCGGATCGCTCCGGCGCCCGTCCCGAGTTCGACCGCCCCGAGCTCGACCGCACACTGCCGGGCGTGGGCGTGCCGAGCCACGTTGGTCATCGCCTCCATCGCGATTCGGTACGCGGCGAGGTCGACACCGGCGTCCAGCAGCGGCAGAGGTTCGGCCGCCGAGACCGTGACGGTGAGCGAGCCGTCGCTGCGTTCGCTCAACGCGTCGGCGTGCTGACGAAGCGCTTCGAGCAGGCCGACCTCGTCCAGCGGTGTCGGTCGCAGGTGTGCCACCAGGTCCCGGACATCCTGAAGACACTGGCGCAGCTCGTCCTGCAACTGCGTCAGCAGGCGAGCGGTCTGCGGATCCCGGCCGCCCGGCGAGCGGCGTACCGCCCCGATGCCGAGGGCTAGGCCGGCCAGTGTCGAACCCAGTCCGTCGTGCAGATCCCGCCGGATGCGGTGTCGTTCCTGGTCGCCGGCTCGGAGGGCGCGATCGTGCGATCTGCGTAGGTCGTCGGTGAGCCGGGCGGTGTGCACTGCGACGCCGACGTAGGGGAGGAAGTCGCGCAGCAGTTGCTCGTCGCCGTGATCGAGCGTCCGCTGCCCGGACCGGAGCCCGACGACGAGTCGGCCGACCTGCTGTCCGGTGTGGTGCACGGGCAACGTCACCGAGGTCCCCGCCGGCTCGCCGTGCGCTGCTGCGGGCAACTCGTCGTCGCCGAGCAGGACGGCCGCGTAGGGCAAACGCAGCGCGATCGTGAGTGTTCGGGCGACGATCGGCAGGACGTCGGCAGGGCTCAACGCGTCGGACAGCCGGTCGCCGAGCCCGGTGAGCGCCGCATAGGGGTCGCGACGCTGACCGTAGAGGAGCCGGTCGACGGCGCGCTGTACCAGTGCGCGCGCCGGGTTCAGTCCGGCGGCGACGACGACTGCGGCGATCACCGCCCCGGTTCCCGGGCCGCCCAGACCATGGCCCAGCAGGCCGACCACGATCGCGAAGACCCCGATGATCAGGCCGGTGAGTGCGGTGTAGACCAGCGTGCGATTGAGTAGCCGGTCGCCGTTGTACAAGCCGTGCCGGACGACCGCGACGCCGAGGGCCACCGGGAGGAATGCCACCGCCACCAGGACGATCCAGTTGCTCAGCCCGGCGACGTTGACCACGATCAGCAGTAACAGCGCGGCGAGGAACCAGGCCAGCCGCCCGCGTTCCTCGCCGACGGCGCGGCGCATCCGTATCGCCACCGACGTCAGCCCGGCGAGTCCGCACCCGGCGCAGACCAGCAGGCCGGCGGCGGCGACGGCGACCATCGCGCCGTCCGGCACACCGCTCGGGGCCAGTGGGTTGACTAGCGTGGGGAACGAGTCCGCCAGCAGCTGGTCGGAGAGCGCGAAGGCCAGTGCGGCGACGGCGGTGGCGACCGTCGCGAGATACCCGACGGGACGCCACCGCCGCGACGGCAGCCGTCCGTCCGGGTACAACAGCGGGATCGCTCCCGCCAACAGGAGATACGCCGGCCACCAGGCAAAGGACGAGATCCAGGCGGCGAGCCCGCTCAGCGGGAGAGTTCCGTGCTCGGCCCATTGCTGCCCGGTCAGCGTCACCGTGTTCAGAACTGCTTCGGCGAGGAAGACCCAGCCGAGCAGGTGCGCCGGGTCGGTGCGGAGCACCAGCACCGCGGCGACCGCGAACCCCACGCCCAGGACGCCGTTGTTCGCCAGGTTCTCCCGGACGAGATCCCCGGCACCGTGCCCGTTCGCCCGCGCGAGCAGCAGGCCGAGCACGACGGCGCTGACCGTGGCCGCCCCCACGCAGGGGACGGCCGCGGTGACCACGCGAGCCCAGCTCCGCACTAGTCCTCCCGGGTCAGCCGTACTGCGGCGGCTGCGGGCGTGCCAGCAGGGACCAGGCTATCCAGCTCAAGGCCGCTAGCCAGATGATGTGGACCGGGAACGGCAGCACGCCGAACAGGCCGAAGTCGGCCAGCACCATGACCACGACGAGCAGCAACGCACCGCGCGGCGCGGTGCCGGCTCGCCACAGCGCGACCGCGAGCAAGAGCAGCCCCAACGGTGCCGAGAGGAACAGAACGACGACCGGAATCGCACCGACCGACCCGGTGACGGCGTCGTCGATCTTCTGCACCTCAGCGACGCCGAGCCCGCCCTTCAGCGCCACGATCTCGACGAGTTCGACGCCTTGCAGCACCGACAGGCCGACGAATCCGCAGAAGGTCATCGTGCCGGCCGTCCAGCCCAGCCGCGGGGCGTTACGCCGGGCCAGCCCCAACAGGACGAGCGCGGTGACGAGCAGGAACGGCAGCGCGGCGATGCCGAACGCTTTGGACACCTCGAACGGCGTCGAATCGCGGGCCATCGCGGCGAAGCGCGCGGCCGGGTCGTCGTAAGCGGGCTCGACGACGTCCTCCACCAACTGCAACACCCCGGCTGCCACCAGCGCCGCCGCCGCGGCGATGCGCCGTCGGTGGGACCACTCCGTTCCGGTGTCGGCCGGCCTCACCCAGGTCGCTGTGCGCTCCACTCGACGCCTCCCGTCGATCGCGGCCGTCACGTTCGGGCCGTTGGAGCGAGACGATGACGGCGGCGCTGTCCCGGGCACACGGGAGCGGTGTCCCGGCTGTGCCCGGGCGCCTGTTCGGCCGAGTGGGGGAGTGAACCACCCGCGATCGATGCGTTCGTGGCCGATCGGCCGGGTAGTAGGACTGAGCGCGCACACCGGGATGCGCCGAGTTCCCGGACGACCGCCTGGCCGATTTCCTGGACTACGGTACCGTAGGTTACGGAAGCGTAACCAGAGTCAAGGAGTTCCCGGTATGACTGACCGCTTGTCGACGACCGGCCTGCTCCTCGAACTCGAACCGGTCGTGGAGACCAACCTGAACCGGCACCTGGCCACGGCCAAGGAGTGGTTCCCGCACGAGTACGTCCCGTGGAGCCAGGGCACCGACTTCGACGGCGTCCTCGGGGGTGAGGCCTGGTCGGAGGAGCAGTCCACGCTCTCGGACGTGGCGCGTACCTCGCTCATCGTCAACCTGCTCACCGAGGACAACCTCCCCAGCTACCACCACGAGATCGCGCAGATGTTCGGCCGCGACGGTGCGTGGGGCACCTGGGTCCACCGGTGGACCGCCGAGGAGGGCCGTCACGGGATCGCGATCCGTGACTACTTGCTGACGACCCGAGCCGTCGACCCGATCGCGCTGGAGCGGGCCCGGATGGTGCACATGGGCACCGGCTTCCAGAACGCCTACCTGGACGACACGGTGCTGCACGGCATCGCGTACGTGTCGTTCCAGGAGCTGGCCACCCGCGTCTCGCACCGCAACACCGGCCGGATCAGCGCGGACCCGATCTGCGATCAGTTGCTGGCCCGCGTCGCCGCGGACGAGAACCTGCACATGATCTTCTACCGCAACCTGCTCGGCGCCGCGTTCGAGCTGGCGCCCGACGCGGCGATGCGAGCCGTCTGCGACGTCGTGAAGACGTTCCAGATGCCTGGGCACAGCATCGAGAACTTCGGTCGCAAGTCGGTCCAGATCGCGATGGCCGGCATCTACGACCTGCGGATCCACCACGACGAGGTGGTGATTCCGGTGCTGCGCAACCTCAGGGCCCTCGAGGTCACCGGTCTGTCCGACGACGGCGAGAAGGCCCGCGACGAACTGGTGGAGTTCCTCGACGAGCTGGACCGCCAGGCAACGCGATTCAGCGAGCGCCGCGACAAAATTGCCGCGAAGAAGGCGGCCCGGTCGGGCAACGGCGCCGCCTGACGGCACCCGGGCGCACCCTGGCTACTCGGTCGTGGCGCTTGCCCGGTCGGTGTCCGCGCCGTTCTCGGTCTGCCGCGGAGTGGCGTGCCCGCCGTGCCAGTCGAGCACGAGAAGAGAGGCGTCGTCGGCGAGCACGGGGCCGGCGACGGCGAGCGCCGCGTCGGCCAGCGCACGCGTGACCTCCCTGGGATGCAGGTCGGTGAGTTCCGGCAGGCGGGTGGAGAGATCGAGCGCGGCGGTGCGCCGTTCGAGCATGCCGTCGGTGAGCAGCACCAGCCGGTCACGAGGGCGCAGAGTCAGCTCGGTGGAGCGGTAGCTCTCCCCGGGGATCATTCCGAACGGGCGGTCGACCGGAAGGGTCAAGGCCTCCACGGTTCCGTCCCGGACGAGCAGCGGCGGAACGTGTCCGGCGTTGACGATCGTCAGGACCGCGGTGCGGAGGTCGAGTCGGGCGACGAGCCCGGTCAAGAATCCGAAGCCCCCGGGAGCGTTGGTGCTCAAGGCTTGATTGGCTGCGCGGGCCTGATCGGTCAGCGACATGCCTTGCCGACGACTGTTGCGCAGGCTGCCGACTCCCAGAGTGGCCAGTAGCGCGCTGTTGACTCCGTGGCCCATTGCGTCGGTCATGCTCATGTGCAGCACGTCGCGGGCCAGGCTGTAGTCGAAGGTGTCGCCGCCGATGCTGGCCGCCGGCTCCAACCACGCGGAGAGCGTGAAGGCGCTCGCTTCGCAGGTGAAGGCGCTGGGGAGCAGGCGCCGCTGGATCTCCGCCGCGAGGCTGAACGGCGTCGTGCGCTGGCCCCACTCGAACAGGTCGGTGTGCCGCCGCGCGGCGATCACCACGAACGCCAGCACGTGGGCGCCGCGGGAGATGGCGTCCAGAGCTGTGGCGTCGGGCTGGGTCGGGAGGGTGACCTCGAGCAGTCCGATGGCTTCACCGCGCTCGGTGACCGGCGCGATGGCGACGTAACCTCCCCGCTCCGGACAGATCTGGATGCGCTGGGTACGGACTGCCAGTTCCTGCGGGCCGCCGTCGAACGGGACGACGGTGGCGAACTCGTCGTCCTGCTGGCGCGTGCCGTCGGGTGTGCCCATCGGGATCTGAGCGAGCCGGACGAACGCTCTGCCGCTCAGGTCGGCGACGAGGAACGACGCGGACGTGGCCCCCAGGGTTGTCATCAACTGCCTGGTGACCGCCTCGACGGCGTCGACCGGCGCCGCGCTCTCCACCGCGAAGAGCACCTCCCACAACGCCTTCGCCCCCGCTCCGTCGGTGCTCACGGCGGTGAGCTTATGACGTGGGGATGCCCCGCCGCCGGGGAGGACGCTGCTCGGCGCGCGGACGGCGGGATCTCGGACCAGCCGGACAACTAAGGCGTCGTCCGGGGCGGAGAAAATCTATCGTGGCGGGACTAGACTTTCTGGGACCGAGTGACTAACGTTCCTGATGTCGCAAGAGAGAACGCAAAGACGCTGACGACCTGCCCTACCGAGGCAGTAGCGGGGGCCGGGGATGTGTGACCGGTTCCGGGATGGCAGTGGCTGTACCGCACGAAATGCAGTCCCTCCGGGCGGGGAGACCTACCCGGGAATGCGGCAAGTGGAGAAGCCTGGTGTGTGTAGGGAGGCTGCTCCAACCGCGTAGTGCAGCAGGTGAAGTAACGGCAGAAAAGTCGCGAGAGGAAGGAGTTCGACACCCGTGGGATCTCCCGCTTCGACCGTCTCGACGGGGGAGCGGATACCGCAGTTCGATCGACGCGACTGTCGATAGATGGTGTTCAACTCGTGTTCCTGGGCCCCGGTGCTACGGCACCGGGGCCCAGACGTGGAGGTGGCATGGGCCAAAGCCCTGAAGAGCTGTTCGAAGACGACGACTATCCGGCTTACACGATGGGCCGCGCCGCGGAGATGCTCGGCACGACGCCGGGATTCCTGCGCAGCCTGGACGAGGCCAAGCTGATCAACCCGCACCGCTCCGCCGGCGGGCATCGTCGGTATTCGCGGTACCAACTTCGGCTGGCCGCTCGAGCCCGAGAACTCGTTGATCAGGGCACCGCCCTGGATGCCGCCTGCCGCATCATCGTTCTCGAAGATCAACTCGAAGAAGCGTTGCGACTCAACCGGGCCATGAACTCCAACGACTGACGTCTCCGGTGAGCGGCGGACGGGTCGTGGCCGCCGTAGCGACCCGCGCTCACCGGAAGGCCGCCCGCGCGGCATGGTCCTGACAGAGCTGTTCCTCGACACCCGTCCATCCGAAGGTCGCGGCGAGCGCGTCGAACTCGGCCGTGAGCGTCGTGTCGGCGGTGGTCCGGGTGTCCGTGCTGACGGTGACCTGCAACCCGGCGCGGAGCAGGCGGTCGGCGGGGTGCGCCGTCAGCGTGGGAACGGCTCGGGTGAGGACGTTCGAGCGGGGACAGAACTCCAGGGCGACCAGGTCGCGCCGCAGCCGGTCCAGGAGCGCGGCGTCGCTGGTGCTGCGCACGCCGTGCCCGATGCGGCGGGCGCCGAGGACGTCGAGGGCCTCCCACACGCTGGCGGGCCCGGCCGCTTCCCCGGCGTGGATGGTCACCGGCAGGCCGACGCTCTGCGCGAGGTCGAAGGCCTCCCGGTGCGGAAGGCCGGGAAGTCGTTCATCGCCAGCCAGATCCAGCCCGGCGACGACGTCGCGACGGCGTACGGCGGCATCGGCGACCGTCATGCTGACCGACGGCTCCTGGTGTCGCAGGCAGCACAACAACAGCCCGGTGCGGACGCCGGTGGCGGCGGCACCGTCGGCGAGGCCCGCCGCGACCGCGTCGATGGCGTCGTCGATCGTCAGGCCGGCCCGGGTGTGCAGCTGCGGGGCGAATCGGGCCTCGCCGTAGACGACGCCGTCGGCATGCCAGTCGGCGACGAGTTCCGCGGCGACCCGGCGCAGCGCGTGCGGGGTCTGCAGTACGTCCAACGCGACGTCGATGTAGGACAAGAACGCGTGCAGGCTGCCCACGTCGGGTGGCGCGTCGGCGAGCGCGCGGACCGACGCGGGCAGCGCGAGCCGCTGCTCGGCGGCGAGAGCGGCGATGGTGTCCGGTCGTACCGAGGCGTCGAGATGGCAGTGCAGCTCGTACCGGTTCACGCCGCCTCCCCGCGGCACGCGTTCAGCAGCATGCGCTGGAAACCCTCGGTGTCGACGCGCCGCACGAGACGGAGGTTGGGCGGTGCGGCGGTGCCGCGGCGGTCGACGAGCAGTTGTCCGCGCGCCTCGCCACCGGTGGCGACGTGCACTCGCGCCTCCTCCGCCTGCTGGATCAAGCCAGGTTCGAGGGCCACCGCCATCGCCAGCGGGTCCGGTAGGTCGTAGCCGTCCAGGCCGGTCACCGTGGTCGCGAACGTGTCGACGGCCCGGTTGATCCGGTCGGCGAAGAGCGCCAGCGGGGTGCCGAGGGCGCGGAGGCGACGCTGCCGCTCGGGCGTCATGACCGCGTCTCGGCGGGAGGCGTCCCAGCCGATCCAGGTGACGGTGTCCGGGGTAGCGGCGTCGCAGACGATCGCGGCCGCCTCCGGATCGGCCCAGACGTTGAACTCGGCGGTGGCCGTGATGTTGCCGCGTGCGTCGGCCGCACCCGCCATGCAGTAGGTGTGCCGGAACCGGCCCAGCAGGTTCCGGTCGCGCAGGAGCGCTGCGGCGAGGTTGGTCAGCGGGCCGAGCGTGACGAGGGTGAGGTCGGCTCCGTGGTCACAGGCCAATCGCAGCAGAGCGTCGACGGCGTGTTCGCTGCGGGCGGCGCCGGTGGGCTCGGGCAGCGGAGCGTCGCTCATCCCGTCGTCGCCGTGGACGTGCTGGGCGGTCTGCGGGGAGCGCAGGAGTGGTCGTTCGCAGCCGGCGTGCACGGGAACCTCGGCGGCACCGGCGATCTCCAGCGTGAGGAGCGCGTTGCGGGTCGCCTGCGGCAGCGGCACGTTGCCCGCCACCGTGGTGATCGCCTCGATCGTCACGCCGGGCGTGCGAGCGGCCAACAGCAGCGCGACAGCGTCGTCGGACGCGGTGTCGGTGTCGACGACCAATCGGGTCACGGGCCCGCCTTCCGTTGTCTAAACGATTAGAATGATCGTGGCGGGCGTCGCCCGCCCGAGTCAAGAGCGAGGATGACGGGACCATGGCACCCGGACCAACGATCCGCGACGTCGCTGCGCGCGCCGGTACGTCGACCGCGGTCGTGAGCTACGTACTCAACGACGGACCTCGCCCGGTCGCGGCCGACACCCGGGCGCGCGTGCTCGCCGCGGTCGACGAACTCGGCTACCGCCGCAACAGCCAGGCGAGGGCCCTGCGGGTCAACCGCACCGAGACGCTCGGTCTGGTAGTGCCGGACATGGCAAAACCGTTCTTCGCGGAGCTCGCGCGCGCCATCGAGGACGCCGCCTTCGCGCGTGGGTACCGGCTCCTCGTCGGCAACGCCCACTTCGACGTCGCTCGCGAGAGTGACCAACTCAGGGCGCTCCTCGGCGCCCGCGTGGACGCGGTCGTCCTGGTTCCCTCGGACGACCCGGCCGCCGCGGTGGAGCTGCTGCGCCGGAACCGGCTCCCGCACGTCCTGGTGCATCGCACCCACCCCGACGCGCCCGGGATCGCCGGCGACGACACCGACGCCGGGCGCCGGGCCGTCGAGCATCTCCTCGCGCACGGCTGCCGGCGCATCGCCCTCCTCGGTGACGGAACGGCCGAGGCGGACGATCCGGTCAGTCTCCGGGTCCGCGGAGCCCGCGCCGTGCTGGCCGCACACGAACGGCCCGAGCTCGCGGTGTCGTGTCCGTTCCCGAATCTCCGCGACGACAGCTATCGCGCCACCCTCGCGTTGCTCGCCGCCGACCCGCAGATCGACGCCCTGTGCGCCACCACCGACGAACACGCCCTCGGCGCGCTCCGTGCCGCCACCGAGGTCGGGCGCCGGGTCGGGGACGATCTTGCGCTCGTCAGCATCGACGGGACCGAGCTCGGCGCCTACCTCGTGCCTGCCCTCACCACGCTCACGGCACCGTTCGCCGCTCTCGGGGAGGATGCCGTCGAGGTGGTGCTCGATCCGGCGCGAGCTCCCGCGATCGTCCGACGCCGGCCGTTCGGCCTCGCGATCCGACGAAGCTGCGGATGCTCTCCCGATCGACCGAACACGACGCTCAAGGCGTGAACTAAGTGGTGATTGTCCTGTTGCACCCCTATGTAGAATCCCGAGTATGGATGATCTCAGGGTAACCGTCGCGGTCGCCGCCGTGCTCGCCGCCTTCCTCCAAGATCCCACTGCCGACCGGTACGGCCTCGAGCTGATGGAGGGGTCCGGGCTGCCCAGCGGCACGCTCTATCCGATCCTCACCCGCTTGCAACGCGCCGGATGGGCCGAGACGCACTGGGAGGAGATCGACCCGGTGGAGGCCGGCCGGCCGGCCCGGCGCTACTACCGCCTGACGGCCGACGGCGTGGAGCGCGCCCGCAACGCGTTGGCCGTGCTGCACGCCCGTACCGGCTCGGCGGCGCGTGCCACGCTCCGCACGGCACCGGGCACCGTCACCAGGAGCGCGTGGTGAGCGCCGGGAACGGCCTGCCTGCGCCGGTCGCCGCTCTCGCCGGGGCGCTGCTGCGGTCGGCTGCGCGTCGGTGGCCGGCGGAGGAGCGGGCCGACGCACAGCGGGAGTGGGAGGCCGAACTCCACGCCCTCGCCGGTACCCCGGTCCGACGGTCGGTGCGGGCTCTGCGGTACGCCGCCAGCCTCGCCGTGGCGCGGCCGCCGCAGGCCCGGGAGCGGAGCCTCGGAGTGCGGCGATCAGGGGCGGGACCGGTAGCGGCCGCCGTGGTCGGCCCGGCGGTCGTCTGCCTAGGGATGCTCGCGGCGCTCGCGGTGCTCTGGGAAGTCACCGAGGGTGCGTCACGGTTGTCGTCCGGCTGGATCGTCGCCGTGGTCGCGGTAACCGCGACGCCGGTCGCGATCGCGTTCGGCGCCGGGCTGTTCGGTGCGGCGATCGGCCGCCGGCTCGGGGCGACGTCGTTCGGGTCCGCAGCGTGGGCGCGGATCGCCGTGCTCACGCTCGGGCTGGCGCTCCTGCTGCCGCCGGCGATCGTCGCCAGCCTGGCGCAGGTGGCGGTCTACGTCGACCACGTGCTGATGGTGGCGATCGCCGCGGCCGTGCTGGTCGGCGGCATCGCGGTGACGGCTCGGTTCGCCCGGCGCTCGCGGCTCGCCGCGGTGGTGTCGGTCCTCGTCATGACCGACCTGGCGGTCGCGCTCGGCGGGCTTCCGGAGCCGACGGCAGGGTGGAGCTCGCTGACTTCGAGCCCGCTGTGGTTTCCGCGGATCGTGCTCTGGCCGTGGGTTGGCGCGGTGCCGTCGGACCCGGTCGCGATGTACACCATCGACACCGGCCCTTGGGGCGGGAACGTGGTCCCCACCGCGGTATTCGCGCTGGCCGCGTTCGGCGTCGCGATGGTGAGGGCCGCTAACCGGGAGGCCACCGCGCCCGCGGCAGTCCCGGCCTGACGTCGCCCGGCAGCGCCGAGCCCGCGCGCCCCGGCATGGCGCGCGGGCTCGGCGTCCGTCTCAGTCGAACTGGAACACGAACGGGAACAACAGCACGACCGCCCAGGCCCACACCGCGTACACCGCGACGTACCCGGTCTGCCACCGTTCCAGGCGTGCGAACGGCGCGCGGCCGCGCACGAACCCGAAGAACAGCCACGCCGACCAGGCCAGGTTCGTGAGCAGGATCAGGTTCTCGCCCAGCGCCGCGGACTTGTTGGGCGTGAACCCCCACTCGGTGATCCGGCCGGTGATCGCCAGCAGCACGACGACGTCGATGATCAGCGCAGTGACAACGAGCGCGAGCTGCAACCGATCGAACAAGCCGGGCCGGGCCGTGAGGTCACGTGCGGACAGCGCGTAGAGCAGCAGCCCCAGCACGACGACGAGCAGCAAGTCGAACAGGATCAGCACGTCGCGCTCGACGTCGATGCCGTTCTGGGTCCAGACGAGCGCTCCCAGGAACGCCAGCAGGGCGACCGCGAACAGCGGCGTGAACACCCGCGTCAGTACCGGCGCCATGTTCTCGATGACGCTCTGCTTCGCCTCGACCAGCCACGCCGCCACCACGACCGCCGCCATGGCGCCGCAGGGCAGCAGCCACTCGCTGATGAACACCTCGGCGTCCAGCCCGATCGCCGCGAACGTACCCGCGGTGAACGCGGTGAGCACGCCACCGCCCAGGGCGAGCAGGACGAAGTAGATCAGCCACTCCCCGGTGAACCGGATGAAGTCCATCCGCCGCCGCCCGGACCGCCAATCGCCGCCGACGTAAGCGACACCGACCACCAGCCAGAGCGCCAGCGGCAGATGGATCGCGGTGAGCACCGCCGACTGCGAGTCCTCATCCAACGGGTACGCGTTCGCGGCGACCGCACCGAGCACGAACAGCGCCGCGAGCACACCGATGACCCGGATCCCGACCTGGCGCTGCCAGACGAAGTACGCCGCCAGCGGCACCAGCGCGAAGAGGCTGAAGTTCCGGGCGTAGAAGTACGCGTCGTCGTCCAGGCCGAACCCGAACAGTGCCGGCAGCTTGAATCCGACCGCCGCGACTCCCGCGCAGATCACCATGGCGAGCAGCTCGCGACGGGGTCGCTCGGCGGTGGACGCGTCCGGCTCCCCGGGCAGCACGAGCTGTTTCCAGAGCCGCTCGGAGTGCTCGCGGGCGAACTCCCGCGACACCTCGTCGAGGCTACCCATGCGTTTGACCGCGATCAGGAACGCCTCGTCGGGACGCAGCCCCGACTCGGTCAGCTCGGAGATCCGGTCCCGGAGGTGGTCCTCCAGCTCGTCGGCGTCGTTGCGGTGCAGCTCGCGTCGGCGGTCCATGTACGCCCGCCACTCGGCGATCTGACCCTCCAGACCGTTCTCGCTGTCGACGGTCATAGCCCGGCTCCGAAGGCCGGCGTCCCGAACGACTCGGTGCGATTCCAGACGCCGCGCAACGCGTCGACGACCGCGGCCCACTGACGCCGTTGCTCGACCAGTTCGGCGCGGCCCTGGTCGGTGATCCGGTAGTACTTCCGGCGGCGCCCACCGGCCGGCGTCTCCCAGAACGATTCGACGTGACCGAGCCGCTCCAAGCGGTGCAGTAACGGGTAGAGCAGGCCGTCGGTCCACTCCAGCTGTCCGCCGGAGAGTTCGTTGACCTGCTTGAGGATCGCGTAGCCGTAGCTCTCGCCCTCGGTGAGGATCCCCAGCACGAGCGGCGTCGCCGACGCGGCGACGAGGTCTTTCGTGATGTGCATGCGACCGCCTAACCCTAGAACTGCGATGCATAGTAGTTCTAGGTATAGGGCTCGCCGCAACCCCCTACGCTGCGGACCATGCCCGACGCGCGAGCCAGCACCCTCGACGCCGCGGCTCGAGTGCTCCAGGAACTCCGGAACGAGTTGGACGACGTCGCGGACCGGATCCTCGCGGAGATGCTCGTCCGGATCCCGATCGCGGCATCGGCGTCGCCCGACACGGTGGCCGACGTCCGCGGCAAGATGATCGAGACGATCGCTCTGACCATCGACCAGATGGTCGCCGACGCCCCGCTGACCCCGGTGACCGATCGCGTGCGGTTGGTGGCCGTCGAGCGGGCGATGACCGGCGTGCCGCTCGAGTACACGATCCTGGCGTACCAGATCGCCGCCGACGTGCTGACCGACCTCGCCATCGAACGGCTCGCCGAGGACGGCAAGGTCGATGCCGCGACGTTGGGGCGCGCCCTTCGTCGGGGCATGCGGTTCCTGCAGGCGGCGACGATCGGCGCGGCGGCCGGCTACGAGCAGGTGGCGGTCGCGGCGGCCGTCGGCCGCCAGCACGATCAGCAGTCCCTGCTGGAGGCGATCCTGGCGGATCGCGAGGACTCCGCGAGCCTCGCCGCCCGCGTGCACCGCAACGGCGTCGATGTCCGGTTCCGCTGGGCGGTGGCGACGCCTGCCTTCGCGACGCCCGGCGAGGGGCCGTCGGCGGCTGACGGCGCGGTCCGTCCGGCTATTGACCTGCAGCGTCGATACCCGGGCGCGCTCGTCGGCGAGGTCGACGGGTGGACGGTGATGCTGAGCGCGGCCGAGCCGGACGAGCTGCCTCGCGCGTGCGGGCTCGCCCGGATAGCCGGTTCCGACTACCGCTCGGCGCTGCGCCGGGCCATCCGGGCCGCCGAGGTCGCCACGCACGTCGGTGCCGACCGCTGGGACGCCGCCGACGCCGCCCCGTTCGGCGCGCTGCTCTCCGTGCCCGCTACCGACCGCGACCTGTTCGTCCGGCACACGCTCGGAGCGCTCGCCGACGACGAGGAGCTGCTCGAGACGCTGGTGTCCTACCTCGAGAACGGCGCGGTCCGGATCGCCACCGCCAGAGCACTACACGTGCACCGGCACACGCTCGACCGGCGGCTGGCGCGGATCACCGAGCTGCTCCCCGTGGACCCCGCCGATCCTGCCGCCCGCTTCCGCGTCCGAATGGCATTGTTCTTCCTCGGCCGTTTTCCCGGCGCGCGCTGACTCCGTTCAGAGTCCGAGGCGCGTGAGGCGCTCGTCGTACTGGATCTCGATGTCGGTCAGATCCGCGTCGATGCTCCAGAGCGCTTCCAGCGACTCCTTGGTCTCCGTGTCGAGCGCCGCGTACCCCTCCCGCCAGCGCTCCGCGCCGTCGGTCCAGTACCCGACCGTCTTGAACGCGGTCGACGGCAGCCCGCGCTCCTTCCGGAGGTACTTCCGGACGCCACGCATCTCCCGGGTCTCGCCCGCCACCCAGACGTATCCGACGCCGTCCGGCTGCGGGAGCGAGCGCACGCACTGTTCGAGCCGGCTCGGGCTGTGCCCGTTGCCGCCGTGGATCCACGTGACCTCGACACCGGGGCGCGGGGCCAGCTCGACGTGGTGGGCGGCGTCCGGCACCTCCAGCACGACGTGCGTCCGGACGCCCGGCGGTGCGTTCTCGATCAGGCGGGCGGCGGCCGGCAGCGCGGCGAAGTCGGCGATGAGGAACTGCCACTCCAGCCCGGCCGGCGGGTCGTACATGCCGTCCGGGGTGTTCAGCCCGACCAAATCACCTGGGGCCGCCTTCCGTGCCCACTCGGCGGCCACGCCGCCGTCGTGGACGACGAAGTCGATCGTGACCTCACCGGTCGCCGGGTCGAACGCCCGCACGGTGTAGGTCCGCATCGTGTTCAGGTCGATGGAGCCGTAGTCCAGGCAGTTGTCGGTGACCGTCGGGAGGATCGGCGTCCGCGAGTCGTCGGTCGGGAAGACCAGGCGCAGGTACTCGTCGCCCACGCCGGTGCTGGCGTATCCGGCGAGGCCGGGGCCGCCGAACACGACGCGGCGCAGCGCGGGGGTGAGGTCCTCGGTGCGGACCACTTCGCCGGTCCACACCCGCATGGGCAACGGGGTTCCGCTCATCAGGACGACAGCTCCTCGGGCCGCGGGCACGGTGCATCAGCGATTCCGCACGCGTCGGATCGCCTCGATTAGGTTAGGCTAACCATCCGTACCGTGGCTATGTCGGCGAGGGAACATCTCGCTCGGGCACGTCCCGCACCGGAACGCCGCGCCAACTGAGCACCGCGAGCGCCACCGCCCCGAGAACCAGCGCGATGTCCGCGACGTTGCCGACGAACAACCCGTTGTAGTCGATGAAGTCGACGACGTGCCCGCGCGCGAAGCCCGGTTCGCGGAACAGCCGGTCGCCGAGGTGCGAGACCGCTCCGCCCAGCACCGCGCCCAGCGTCAGCGCCCACGCGGTCGACGTCACCCGCCGGCCGTAGTACAGGATGCCGACCACGGCGGCTGCTGCTGCCAGCGTGAAGACCCAGGTGACGGACTTGCCGATGGAGAAGGCGGCCCCGCTGTTGTAGACCAGGCGGAAGTCGATCAGCGGGGGCAGCACCGTCAACTCGCGACCGTCCGCGAGTGCCCGAACCGCCCAGAACTTGGACGCCTGATCGACGACGAGGACGAGCGCGGCGACGATCAGGAACCGTCCGTACCGCACCGCCTGCTGACCGGTGTTCACTCCCTGACGATACGGTTCGCCGCTCGTGGCGGTCGGGACGGCGTCGTCGTCGTCCGTTCTTCCCCGGGCTCGTTCGCTCATCCCTGCAAGCTCGGAACGGGTGGCGCGAATCGGCGGCGGTACTCGGTCGGCGTCAGTCCGGTCTCGCGACGGAGCAGGGACCGGAGGTTGGCGGCGGTGCCGATCCCCGCGCGCCGGGCCACCATGTCGATCTGGACGTCGCCGCGTTCCAGCAGCCGGCAGGCGAGCGCGACCCGCTCCGCGGTGAGCCAGGACAGCGGCGTCGTCCCCAGTTCGGCCCGGAACCGGCGGTGCAGCGTCGCCGCGCTGATCGCGGCCCGAGCGGCCAGCTCCGCGACCGTCAGCGGCTCGTCCAGGTGGGCCTGCGCCCACGCCAGCAGCGGTGCGAGTGACTCGTCCCGTGCCCGCGGGATCGGACGCTCGACGAACTGCCGCTGCCCCCCGTCCCGGTGTGCGGCGAACACCAGCCGCCGGCTGACCGCGGTCGCGACCTCCGCGCCGTGGTCCCGGCGGACCACGTGCAGGCCGAGGTCGAGGGCGGCCGCGCTACCGGCCGCGGTGAGGATGTCCCCGTCGTCCACGAACAGGACGTCCGGCTCCAGCCGGACGCGCGGGAACCTCCGGCGGAACGAGTCGGCCCACTGCCAGTGCGCGGTCGCGCGCCTCCCGTCCAGCACTCCGGCCTCGGCCAACGTGAACGCGCCGCTGCAGAAGCCGATCAACCGGGCTCCCCGCTCGTGCGCCGCCCGGATCGCGGCCAGCACCCGGGGACGGCGTGGCGCGTCGATGTCCGGGCGGTTCGGCACGATCACCGTGTCGGCCCGCTCCAGCGCGGAGAGCGGCGCGACGCCGGCCAGCGTGAAGAAGCCGTCCCGCATCCGGGTGCGTGGCGACGCCGCGCAGAGCCGGAAGTCGTAGAGGTCACGTCCCAGCTCGGGTCGGCGCAGGCCGAACACCTCGGTCGCGCAGCCCAGCTCGAACGGGTTCGAGTTCTCGTCGACCAGGACCACGACCCGATGCAAGGATCCTTGCGTCATGTGCGATTCCTAGCACCCTCGGCGCGCGCTTCGGTAGCCCAGGATCGTCGGCATGAGCGAACCGATCTCCCTGCCTACCGTCCTCGCGTCCTTCGATGCGCTCTGGAGCCCGCGGATCGTCACCCGGGTCAACGACTACGACGTTCGGGTCGCCAAGGTCGCCGGTGACCACGTCTGGCACACCCACGACCACACCGACGAGTTCTTCCTGGTGCTCGACGGCGAGTTCCGGATCGACCTGCCCGGCCGGGCGGTCACGCTGAGCCGTGACGACGTGTTCACGGTGCCGCGGGGGACCGCGCACAAGCCGTCGTCGGCCGGCGGCGCGACGATCCTGATGTTCGAGCCCACCGGGACGTCCACCGTCGGCGACCGGCACGACGAGGTGCCCGACCACGTGGACGCGACGACCGGCCACGAGCTCTAGCGCGGCGCTCGGCATTGTGCGTTTCAGCCGGGTATAGGTGGCCAAAGCGCACACCGCTCAGCGTTGTGCGTTTCGGTCGGCCATAGGTCGCCGGAACGCACACCGCTCGCACCGCCCGCCGGCTGCCGTCGCACGGGTCAGGACGCGGGGAGAGCGGCGGAGCCGTAGAACGCGGCGGGGTCGCCGGCCAGCGACGCCTTGACGTTGGCGCTCCAGTCGTCGACCACGACCTCGATCTGACCGGCCTCGATCCCGTCGAGCGCGGCGCGCACCACGTTCGCCGGCGCCACCTTCGGGCCCTGGTAGTCGGCCATCATCTCGGTGTCGGCCGCCCCGAGGTGCAGGCCGGTGACGAGCGTCCCCCGCGGTGCCAGCTCCAGCCGGACCCCGTTGGTCAGGTTCCAGGCCGCGGCCTTGGCCGCCCCGTACGCGCCGGCGCCGTCGTACGCGAACCAGGAGAGCGCCGACAGGACGTTGAGGATCGCGCCGCCGCCGTTCCGCTCCAGGGCCGGTGCGAACGCGCGGACCATGCCGAGCGTCCCCCAGAAGTGGGTGTCGAGCTCCCGGCGGATGTCCGCGAGGTCGCCGTGCACCAGATTGGTGCCGGTGGCGATCCCGGCGTTGTTGACCAGCAGCGTGACGTCCGCGGCGAGGTCGGCTGCGGCCTGGATCGACGTCGGGTCGGTGACGTCGATCCGCAGGGTCTCCACGCCGGGGAGGTCGATGCGTTCGGGCGTGCGGGCGGTGGCATAGACCTTCGACGCCCCACGCTCAAGCAACACCCGCGCGAATTCGCGACCGAGCCCGCGGTTGGCGCCGGTGACGAGCGCGACGGAACCGGAGATTTTCATAATTCCTCCTAGTGACTGCCTTGTTCTCCGGTTACCGTAAAACCTGACGTTGACGTCAGAGGCAAGGGTTGTGCCCCGGATCACGAGGAGCCCGGAATCAGGAGGAGCGGGGAATGCGCATCGGAGAGCTCGCCACGAAGGCCGGCGTAAGCGTGCGCGCGTTGCGCTACTACGAAGAGCAGTCGCTGCTCTCCTCCGAACGGACCCCGAGCGGCCAGCGCCGGTACGCCGATTCGGCGGTCGAGCGGGTGCGGTTCATCCAGCAGCTCTACGCCGCCGGTCTGTCCAGCAAGTCGGTCCTCGAGATCCTGCCGTGCGTCCACTCCGGCGACGTCACGCCCGAATTGCTCGATCGGCTCACCACCGAGCGCGACCGCATCGACCGCCAGATCGCCGAACTGATCGCCACCCGGGACCGGCTCGACGGGGTGATCGGCGCCGCGGTGTCGTTCCGCGATGGCACGCCCTGCCAGCACTGAGCGGGCACGCTCCGCTCAGAAGAGCGCGAGCTGGTCGGGGGAGGGTTCCCGGCGGGCGCGCGGGCTCCGGGGGTACTTCGGCGGCTCGGGGTCCGGCTCCGGTGGTGGCGTCCGACCGGTCAACGCCCAGAGCGACGGCCCCAGAATGATCCCGCGCCCGGCCAGCGCCTGACGCATCGTCGCGTACGAGAGCGGCAGCCGGGCGGCGTCCAGCGCCGGAAGATCCAGGTCCGGCCGCATTCGCATCAGCCGGCGGTTCACCTCGACGCGCTCCCGGGCCTCCGGCGTCCCGAGGCTCCGTGCGGCCACGTCACCGACGACCGCACGCACGTCCGCGGAGTGACCACCGTCCAAGGCCTCCCACGCCGCCTCGACACTGCCGAACTCGGCGAGCAGCCGGGCGGCCAGGATCGTGCCGAAACCCCGCACCCCCGGCAAGTTGTCGGACGGATCGCCGCGCAGCGCCGCCAGGTCGCGGTAGAGCGTCGGCGGCACCCCGTAGAGGTCGTGCAACGTCGAGGGGGTGATCAGCACGGCTTCGTCGAGTCCGCCGTTGCGCACCCGCAGCACCGATGTCGCGTCGTCGATCAGCGCGAACGCGTCCCGATCGCTGGTCACGAGTATCGACCGCCACCCGCCCCGACGGGCCGTCTCCGCGGCGCTCGCCAGGACGTCGTCCGCCTCGTAACCGCGCGGAACGACGGTGCACAAGCCGGTCGCCCGCAGCAGATCCGGCGCAGCCGCGATCTGTTCCGAGAGGTCGGCGGCCTTCTCCGGCCGGTGCGCCTTGTACGGCGGGTAGTCGGTCTGCCGCGTGGAGTGCTCCGGGCAGTCGAAGCCGACCACGACCGCGTCCGGCCGGAGCTTCGCCGACGCCCGTGCGACGTACCCGACCAAGCCCTTCAGCGCCCAGACCGGCCGGTCGTCCCCGTCCATCAGTTTCCCGGTCGCCGCCGCGTGGTAAGCGCGGTGCAGCAGGCTGTTGCCGTCGAGGACGAGCAGCAGGGGCGGGGAAGACACGGAGCCAGCGTAGGCCGAGCCGCGCCGATCCGCCCGGACCCGGGCCTTGCCCACAGCATCCACACTGGAGTGCCGGTGACCCGGGAGGAGACCGATGACGCTGCGGGCGGTGCGGCGGGCGCTTACCGCCGGCTTTCTCGCGATGGTCATTCTGCTCGGTGGGCTGGTCAGCGGGGAGCGGCTGGAGCCGGGACGCCCGCCGGGGCTGGACCCGACCCAGATCAGCTGGCGCGACGAGCGGCTGGCGCGCGACCTGCTGCAGGTGGTCAACGATCGGAGCTTCGTCGACCTGGTCGACGTTCGGTTCCTCGGGTTACCGCTGCCGCCGGTCCTCGGGCTGGTGCCGAACGTCGACACCACGGTGATCGAACTCGACGCGCGGGGGCGTCCGCTCGCCGCGGCGACCGTGCTGGTCAGCCCCCGGTACCGAGACGGTCTGGTGATCCCGCTCGACGAGAACCTGAGCACCGACGCAGTGCGCTGGCGCCGCTGGGACGACGCCGCGTGGAGCGACAACGCCGGTCAGGGCACTGTCGACATCGTCCCCGGCCGCGAGAACGCGCCGGTCGACTTCATGTCTCCCTATCCGGCGTCGGTGTTCAAGCTGATGGTGGCTTTCGGGGTGTTACGCCTGGTCGACCGCGGCGACCTCGCCCTGACCGACCGGCACGCGTACGCGCCGGTGGGGGAGCAGAGCCCGATCTGCGAAGGGCCACGGTCAGCGACGATCCGCACCTTCCTGGACGAGATGATCACGGTCTCGTCCAATCCCGCGGCCTGCGCGATGGTGAAGTTGCTCCACGATCACGACGCGATCGACGAGCTGAACAGCACCTTCGCGTCCCTCGGCCTGGGCACCCTCCAGCTCCGCGGTACCGATTCCCGTACCGGCGGCAACTGGACGAACGAGATCACGATGAGCTCGCTCGACACCGCGAAGCTGCTACTCCTCCTGGCTAGCGCGGAGCCCGGAGCGCTCTGGCGCGCCCCGGACGGGACGCCGGTGACGCGGAACGTGCTGAGTCCGGAGTCCCAGGCCACCTTCCTCGGGCTGTTGCGGGCGCAGGGACTCAATCAGGTCCTCTCGACCACGAACTGGTGCGGCCGGCCGTATCCGGCCGAGGGCATTCCCCAGACGACCCCGGCGCGGTGGATGGATCCGCAGGACGGAACGGTGCGGCTCCCCGACCATCACTACGGACGCGACGTCCGGCCGTGCAACGACTCCGCCGAGGTGACGTTCGCCCACAAGACCGGACTCGCCGAGACCTCGGGGAGCGACGCCGGGATCGTGACGTCGCTGCAGGGTAAGCCCTGGCGGTCGTACGTCGTGGTGGTCCAGTCCAACCTCGGGAGCCGATTCGTCGACCCGGCTCGGCCGAAAGACCCACCGGGCGTCGATCCGGTCGAGTACTCCCAGAAGTTCGGCGAGCTCGGTAAGGCCATCGACGACGCGGTGACGGCCCACCGCAACCCGGCGAGCGGGCAACGCCCGTGAGGGCGCCTCGTGCCTCGGGCACCACCCGCCGTACGCGGCTGCGGGTCCACATCACTGTCCGTTGCGCCCCGGGGGACGCTCTGCGCAGCGCGTTTACCGGCTTCCAGCCGCTGGGAAAGCTCATGACCAGCGGGGATCCCCGTCGCCGACCGGAGGTTTCCGGCGTGTGTCCACCGCCACCGTTAAACGGTTTGCGCTCCGGCGGTTGTGTCGCGTAAATTTCTCAAGGCCCGCAGGGGAGACGGACAGACGCCAGACGCGCAAGCGGCTGGTCGGCCGGCCCGCGGGCGAACAGCCGAACTGACCGATGCTGGTGAACGATACTGGCTCGGGTGGGAGCGCTGTGCCGGGCGAGGCGGCGATTTGGCGCCGCGAGGACGACCGGATACGGTAGTAAAGCAAGACGCCGACCGAATTCGGTGCGCGAAAGTGCAGCGAATTAAGGTGGTGGCAAGGCCCCGATAAGGGAGCGGAGCGAATTTGGTTCCGCGAGACCGGATCGGGTAGGCTTGAAAACG
>NZ_BAAAYN010000094.1 GCF_039536245.1 Cryptosporangium minutisporangium
CCAGGTCAACTGGTCCTGACGCCGCCCCACGCAGACCCGAGACCGGCCTCCAAGCGCATGGAGGCCGGTTTCGCGTCTCGCCAGCAACGGGACACGGTGGCCAGCTGTGCGGCGGAGGCAGTCGTCGGGTGACGCCGCTGATGGTTGGCACGCTTCCCGTGTGGCCCGCCTGGTGGTTGTCGCGCATTCCGGGTGATCCGCACGGTGGTCGTCGTGCTTTCGGGATGCTGCGCGGGGGCTCGCCCGAGATCGGTGCCGCACCTGAAGAGCAACCGCGTTTTCGCTGGTAGAAGGGTGCGTCCCGCACGATGTGAGGGACGTATCCGGAGGGCACGGACGCCGACCGGAACCATCGCCAGGAGCGGCACGGATGCCGCTCCCCACACCCCGGGGACAAGACATGGACGTCGAGCTTCCGGCCCGCTGGGCCGACGAGCCATCACGGCTCGCCGCAGTGCGGTCGATGCGGGAATTCAGCACCTCGGTCGAGCCGGTGCTGGCCAACATCGTCCGGATCGCCGCCGAGGCGGTTCACGCCCCGATGGCGATGCTCACGCTGGTCGAGGCGGAGCGGGTACGTGCGGTGGTCCGCCACAACATCGGCGTCACCCAGCTGCCGCGGACCGCGTCGCCGTGCGCCCGGGTGGTCGGCGACCGAGCCCCGCTGCAGATCCCCGACCTCCGCGAAGATCCCCGTTACGCGGTCGGTCCGCTCACCGCCGCCGACACCGGCGCCCGCTCCTACACCGGCGTCCCGCTGCTCGACACCACCGGCAACGTCGTCGGGGCCCTCTCCGTGCTCGGCCACAAGCCCGGCGCGCTCGGACCCGAGCGCGCCCAACTGCTCGGCCTGCTGGCCGACCAGGCCACCGCGATACTGGCGCTCGGCGCTGCCGTCCACCGCTCGGCCGCCCACGCCGACGCGCTCGGCCGCTTCGGCAGTGATTTCATCTCGCTGATCACGCACGAGGTCCGGACGCCGGTCGCGGTGATCACCGGCAACCTCGAACTGCTCGACGAACTGGACGACGTCCCGCCGCAGTACCGCGAGCGAATGGTCTCCGCGATCCGACGCAACGCCGACCGGCTGGTCCGGCTGATCGACCACCTCCTGGTCACCGCCCGCGCCGGCGAGGCCCTTGCGGCGACCGTCCACCGGTCGCCGATCGACCTGGCCGGCGTCGTCGCGGACGCGGTACGGGCCGCCGAGGCCCGCGCCCGGCAGGCGGGCGTCGCGCTCGACCTGGGGCTGGAGCAGTCGCTCGCGGTCTCCGGCGACGGCACCATGCTTCGGAGCGCGGTCGACAACCTGCTCTCGAACTCGCTGCTGTTCACCCCGCAGGGCGGGCGGATCACGGTGCGGGTGTCGACCGGTACGACGCCTGGACCGGACGTGCGGCCCGCCGCGGTGCTGACGGTCAGCGACACCGGCGTCGGCATCCCGGCGGACGAACTGCCGCAGGTGTTCGAGCGGTTCTACCGCGGTGGGCACGCCCAGCGGGTCGAGGCGCCGGGCGCCGGGCTCGGCCTGGCGGTCACCCAGGCGATCGTGGCCGCGCACGACGGCCTCATCCAGCTCGACAGCACACCCGGACTGGGCACGACGGTCCGGCTGGTGCTGCCGCTCAACCAGGACGGTCGCCGCCCGGAGCCGACGGCCGCCTCCGTCGGGACGCCGGCTGCGCCCGGCCGAATCCTCGCCTGGAGTGTGTCCGGCTCCGGGTGACCAGCTCCCCGGCTCCGGTTGTCGTCCCACACCGGAGCCGGGTGAATCTTCCGGACGGCCGCCCCCCTCCCGGCGGCCGACCGGAATCCCACCGACGCGCGTGACCTGCCGCCCCCTCTGGGGAGGGACGGCCGGTCACGCGCGTCGCGGCGTGTGCCTGCCACAGGTCCGGCTCTGGGGAGAGACAGCCGGTCACGCGCGTCGCGGCGTGTGCCTGCCACAGGTCCGGCTCTGGGGAGAGACAGCCGGTCACGCGCGTCGCGGCGTGTGCCTGCCACAGGTCCGGCTCTGGGGAGAGACAGCCGGTCACGCGCGTCGCGCGTGTGGCACGCGCCGGCCGGCGCGTGTGCCACTTTGGAGTGCGGTGTTCACGCTGGGAGAACAGAGTGTTTCCCACGCAGTGGTACTCAAGCGTTCACGTACTCCCGGTGACTTCCCCCAACCGCCAGTCATCATCGCTGGTCGGAGCGGTACAACGCTCAATGGCACACCACTGAGATCCGTCCCGATTACGGTGATCCGGTGGCCAGCCGCCGCCGGATTAGGCACGCTGAGTGCGGGGCGCCGCGAGCCCCGCAGCTAGCCACCAGCACGCACGACGGGGCGCCGGCCGTCGCAGGAGGGGAAGCCGTGACGGTTTTTGACACAAGCAGACCTTCTGCTTCCCCCATGGCCAATCCGGCTCCGCTGCGCCCGAGAGAGCAGGTGCAGCGTCGGCTCTCCGGCAGCCCGCGCTGGGCACCGGCCGCGGCCGGCATCGTGGTCGGCGTCTCCCGCGGCGACGACCCGACCGGCGTCCTCACGTGGGCGGCCCGGGAGGCGCGGGCACTCCACGCCCCGCTGGTCGTCTGCCACGCCGGCAACGACGAGCGCGCCGACGCCGTCCTCGCCGAGGCCGGCGCGCTGGCCCGCCGTGCGATCCCGTCCGGGCACGTCCGGACGGTCCGCGGCGACGGGCGTCCGTTACCGGTGCTGGCCGCCGCCGCCGACCAGGCCGGCATCGTCGTGGTCGGCACCGCCGCCGGGGCCGGCTCCGGTACCCAACTCGTCGGCACGATCGCGGTCCGGCTCGCCACCGAGGGACGCTCGGCAGCCGTCGTCGCCCGTCCCCCGGCCAGCATCCAGCCCGGTCAGCCCCAGCAGGGCCCGTTCCCGGGGCACGTGGTCGTCGGTGTGGACGGCTCCCCCGCCTCGCGCGCCGCACTGGCGTACGCCTTCGCCCACGCCGCCGGCCACCGTCGTCCACTGGTCGCCGTCCACGTGACCACCGGCTCGGCCGCCGACTACTGGCTCGACGACAGCCTGCTCGACACCGTCATCACCGACGACCCTGCGGCGTCCGCACTGGTCGAAGAGGAGGTCGGCCCGTTCGCCGACCGGTATCGGGTGCGCGCGGCCTCGGCCGTCCACCGAGGTCGGCCGCTCGCCGTGCTCAGTCGCCTCTCCCGCGGCGCCGACCTGCTCGTCGTCGGGGTCAATGGACGCCCGGCAGGCGCGCGCTCCCGCCTCGGCTCCACCGCGCGGGGTGTCCTCCTCGATCCCCCGACCACGGTCGCCGCGGTCCGCGCGTAGGTCGCAGTCCCACTACGAAGCGTCGCTGTGACGAGACTCGCAGTCGATCTGAAACGATCAACCTGGCGGCCATGTTGCCGAAACACAGGGCATGCACGCTCGGATCATGGACAAGCACACGCTCCTCGACCAGGAACTGCTCGAGCAGCACTACATCACGCAGATCAACCACGCGATCGCCACCGGCCGGGAGGATCTCGTCTCGGACCTGGCCACCCAGCGGGACGTGGAGTTGGCGCGATCGACGCCGCTACGGGCGCTGCTCAAGCGGGCCGCCGGGCACCAACGCTGACCCTACGATCACCTTATCGGCCGGCCCTTTCGAGCACATCGGCTCACGGCACGACTCGTCCGAACCCCGACCTGTCTAGGCTTCCAGGACGGCAACACCGACCCCGAGCTCAGCGACGAGCCTCGGGGGCCGCGTCCGCCGAACCGTCCTTGGAGCCCGGAGCACCGCGTTGACCGACCGTCCGTCCGTCCTCACTACCGAGATCGCCGCCGAGCAGCGCCACGTCGACGAGGTCTACGCCCGGCTGGAGGTGGTCCGGTCCGGAACCACCGAGGTCGAAGCCGAGGGCCACCGACGGGCGCAACTCGGCAACGAGGGGGCGCTCTACGAGCGCGACGTCCTCGTCCACCAGGCCGCCCGAAGGCGCAAGGCACTCGACAGCGGATACGACGGCCTGGTGTTCGGCCGCCTCGATCTGCGCGGCGGCGAAGCGCGCCACATCGGTCGGCTCGGGGTGCTGGACGCCCGGTACGAGCCGCTCGTGGTCGACTGGCGAGCGCCGGCCGCCGCACCGTTCTACCGCGCCACCGCCGAGGACCCGCTGGACGTCGTCCGGCGTCGGGTGATCCACTCGTCCGGCACCCGGGTGGTCGGGCTCTCCGACGACCTGCTCGACCCGTCCGCCGCGCCCGAGGGCATGGCCGTCGTCGGCGAGGGTGCACTGATGGCGACGCTGGCCCGCGCCCGCGGCCGAGCCATGCGGGACATCGTGTCCACGATCCAGCGGGAGCAGGACGAGGCGATCCGGGCGCCCGCCGCCGGCACCACGATCATCGAGGGTGGCCCCGGCACCGGAAAGACCGCGGTCGCGCTGCACCGCGTCGCTTACCTGCTCTACTCCGATCGCAACCGGTACGCCGGGGGCGGCGTTCTGGTCGTCGGACCCTCGCCCACGTTCGTCCGCTACATCGACCAGGTCCTGCCCTCGCTCGGCGAGGAGGGCGTCGTGCTGCGGTCGCTGGGCACGATGCTCACCGGTATCCAGTCGACCCGCAGAGACAACGCGACGCTCGCCGCCGTCAAGGGCGCGCTGAGGATGCGCCGCGTGCTGTCCCGCCTGGTCTGGCTGCCGGCGCCGACGGCGCCGGACCGGTTCCGCACCGTCTACGGCGGCGAGGTCCTCCGGCTGGACGCCGCGGCACTCAACGCCGCCAGGAAGGCAGCCCGGCGGCGGGGTAGCACGCCGAACGGCTCCCGTGGGCAGGCCGTGAGGACGATGCTGGACGCGCTCTGGAACGTCTCGCGCAGCTGGTCCGAGCCGCCGGAGCACTGGGAGCGCGAGGCGTTCGACGCGGAGATCCGCGACCGCACCGAGTTCCGCCAGTTCCTCGCCGCCTGGTGGCCGGTGGTCGACGCCGAACAGGTGTTGCGCTGGGCCGCCGACCGGTCCCGGCTCGCCCGGAGCGCCGGCTCCGACCTCCGCCGCGACGAGGTACCGCCGCTCGCCGCCTCGTTCGCGCAGGACGGCTGGTCGGTGGCGGACATCGCGCTGCTCGACGAACTCCGCGCGCTGCTCGGCAAGCCACCGCGGCCACCGGCCCGGCGGCGGCGCCCGGAGGACTGGGAGATGCAGGAGATCCGGCTCTCCTCCGACCGGGCCGCGGGCCCGGCCCCGAAGGACGACGACGAGGACGACGAGTTCTCGCTGATCGTCGTGGACGAGGCGCAGGACCTCTCGCCGATGCAGTGGCGGATGCTCGGCCGCCGCGGCAAGTACGCGTCCTGGACGCTGGTCGGCGACCCTGCGCAGAGCGCCTGGGAGGACCCCGACGAGGCGACCACCGCGATGGACGCCGCCGTGGGCACGCGGGTACGGCGCCGGTACACACTGACCACCAACTACCGCAACTCGGCGGAGATCTTCGAGCTGGCCGCGTCGGTCCTGCGCCGCTGGGAGCCGGGGCTGGAGCTGCCGACCGCGGTACGCCGCACCGGCGCCGCACCCGAGGAGCGGGTGGTGCCCGCCGATCGGCTCCCCGACGCGATCCGGGCCGCCGTGGTGGAGTTGCTCGCGGACGTCGAGGGCACGGTCGGCGTGGTGACCACCGCGGACCAGCGGGACGAGGTCGCGGAGTGGCTCAGCAGCCTGGGCGAGGGGCGGCTGCAGGTCGTGGACAGCATCGAGGCCAAAGGTCTCGAGTACGACGGCGTCGTCGTGGCCCAGCCGGCCGGCATCATCGCCGAGTCCAGCGCCGGCCACCGGGTCCTGTACGTGTCGCTCAGCCGGGCGACGCATCGCCTGGTGGTGATCACGACGTCGGCCGACTGGGCCGAGCCGCCGACCGACCGCTCGTCTCCCGACCGCGAGGCCGAGCCGCTCTCCCTGTTCTGAGCCGGGTCCTCGGTCGGCCCGCACTGCGCGTCGGCCGAGGATCGTGCGTGACCGTCGGCACCCTAGGCTCGGCGACGTGTTGCACCTGCGACTGATCGTGCCGACGGACCGGATGCCTCCCGTGCTCGACCTGCTGGAGGGCGACGCGTCCGTCACGCACCTGGTCGTGCTCTCCGGCGCGGCCAGGGACCCGGTCGGCGACGTCGTGCTCTGCGACGTCGCCAGGGAAGGCGCGAGCGCGGTGCTCAGCGCGCTGCGCGGTCTGGGCATCGCCGAAGACGGATCGATCGCGGCCGAGACCATCGACATCTTGATGTCCGAAGCGGGGGATCGGGCCGAGCGGGAAGCCCCCGGGTTCAGCACCGACGCGGTGGTCTGGGAGGAGATCGAGCAGCGGGTCAACGACGAGACCCACCTGTCGGTCACCTACCTGGTGTTCCTGACCGTCGCCACGATCCTCGCGGCGATCGGCGTCCTGCTCGACCAGCCGATCCTGATCGTCGGCGCGATGGTGGTCGGGCCGGACTTCGGGCCGTTGGCCGCGCTCTGCGTCGGCGTGGTGCAGCGGGAGCGGCAGATGGCCGTACGTGCCGCGACCGCGCTGGTGGTCGGCTTCCCGGTGGCGATGGTCTTGACGCTCGGGGCGGTCTGGCTCCTCGCCGCCGCAGACCTCGTGGACAAGTCCATGCTGCTGACCGACCGCCCGATGACGGACTTCATCTGGCGCCCGGACGCGCTCTCCTGGGTCGTCGGGTTCCTCGCCGGCATCGCCGGGATCGTCTCGTTGACGTCGGCGAAGTCGGGCGCGCTGGTCGGCGTCCTGATCTCGGTGACGACGGTCCCGGCCGCCGCGAACGTGTCGGTCGCCGTGGCGTTCGACGTGTTCGACGAGGCATGGGGATCCACGGTCCAGCTGGTGGTGAACCTGGCTGCGATCGTCGTCGGCGGTGTCCTCACGCTCCTCGTCCAACGGCTGTACTGGGGGCGGAGAAAGCTGCAGTCGCCGCGCACGCCCCAGGCCCAGCGCGTCGCAGCGCGGGCCCGCCGGGCGAACCGACAGGGCCGGCAGGACCGACAGACCGACGGTTGAGGGCAGCCGTACGCCCGCCTCCGGGGAGCGGAGGCGGGCGTACGGATGCCTGAAGAGGAGCTTGCAGGGCCTAGGAGGCCCGGATCAGCCGGTCAGTCGCGCCAGCCACGGTGACCGCCGCACCAGTGGCGACGCTCGAACCGGTCGCAGTCCCACCGGTGGTGCCGGTGCCCGCGGCAGTCGTCCCGGTCCCAGCGGTCCCAGCGGTGGAAGCTCGCGCCGCGGCCGATGAAGCCGAAGTCGTCGTCGTCATCCTCGACGACGACGACCGGACGCACGACCGGACGCACGATCGGACGGACGACGACGTTGCCACCGGCGACGACGTTCGGACCGCCGGCGACCGGACGAACAGCGGGCGCCGCCGGAGCCGGAGCGGCCACCGGAGCAGCAGCCGGGGCCGCCGGGGCCGCGGCGGGCGCGGCGGGCGCCGGGTTGGCCGCCGGCGCGGTGTTGTCGTCGGGCTGCTGCGCCTGGCCGGCGGGCTGCTCCTCCTCGTTCGCGGCGTTGCCGTACGGCAGCGCGCCGACGGGCGTACCCGGGGTGGTGTCCGGCTCCTGCGCGTTGTTCGCAACGCCGCCGGACGGGGTGGCACCGGCCGGAATACCCGGGTCGGTGTCGTTGTCGTCCGCGTTCTTCGTGCCGCCCTTCACGACGCTACTCACGTCGCTGGCCGGGTTGACGATTGCCGCTTTCGCGGTCACCGGTCCGCTCTGGTGTTCCTGCGCCTGCGCGGCCGCCGCACCGGCCAGGACGATGCCCGCGGACACGGTTCCGACCTGCAGCGAACGACGAATCCAGATGTTCATCGAAATGGAGACCTCTCCTGAGGTACGAGTGAACTGAGTAAGAGTCCTGTCCCGGCTCGGGGCCGTGATCAGGGACGAGCGAACGTGTCGCGGAAGCAGGAAGCGGTCGCTTCGGCCGGCATCGCCGATAACGCCACCGGGTACGCAACCGGCCGACCCGACAGCGGTCGGAGAACCGTCCGGAGAACGATCCACTTCCCTACCCACAATGGACTGTGGCCGGGCGCTCGAGGCCTATTCAGGCGGCCGGGCGCAGCGCCCGGGCTGGGCGCACGAGGGAGGCCGAAGAATCCTCTTCAACGCCGGAACACCGCGGCGATCGTCGTCAGAGTGGGCGATCCGGCACTACCCCGCGGTGCGCGCAACGCACCGGTCCGGCAGTACACGAGCCCTCCACCACCCTCGAACGTGTCAACCCGCAGCATCCAACGGCCACGACACCGACGAACAGTCCCGACAGCACCGCTCGATGGAGGGAACTTTGGTGGCAGAACGGACTATTTGCAACCCCTACGCCTGGCGCGCCGGTCCAGTCACACAATTCACCGCCGCTCTCGGTGTTAGGCGAGAAGCGTTACGCGACCACTCTTGAATGATCCTCTGATCACGGCCAGTATTGGGGTGGTGGTGAGTATCACCCTGTTCGACTAGCAGCCCCACTATTAACCCCACCTGGTAGCAGCAGAGCGATATCCTGCAATCCGCAGCCGATCACGCTGACAGACCGGCCACAGCCCCCACATTTGCTCCGTGGCGGAACTCTTCCGACCATCGATTCGTTATGGATCGGTTATCGGTTCCGACCGATGGGAATCGCCCGGAACACACCAGGGTGGATGCGGGATTCGTTCCGCACGACTAGTAGGGTGTGGCCACCGATAGCACGACGAGGAGAACTTCTGTGGCGCGGAAAGTACAGGTCATGTTGGTCGACGACCTCGACGGCGGGACCGCCGAAGAGACCGTCTCCTTCGCGATCGACGGAACCTCTTACGAGATCGACCTGTCGGGCGACAATGCTGCCGCACTGCGGGAAACGATCGGCAAGTATGTGCAGGCGGCGCGCAAGGCGGGTCGCGGCGGAACCCGCACGAATCGTCGTCCGGCGGCGACCACACAACGATCCGGCCGCGAACAGAACCAGGCCATCCGGGAATGGGCCAAGAGTAAGGGCCTGCAGGTGAGTGATCGCGGGCGTATCCCGCAGGAAGTCATCGATCAGTACAACTCCGAGCACTGACCGTCATCATCGTTAACGCGACCGACGGGCGGTCGGACCCGATCGGTCCGTTTTCCTCGGCCAGGTCGGTCGAGAGTCGGCGTGTCGCCCGCCGGCCCCGCCCGTAGATCCGGGCCCGGCGGACGGCCACCGCCGTTCAGCTCATCAAGAGCGCCTGCGCCAGCGCCGCCCGGTGGTGCGGTAGCGGAAGCACCGCATCCGCGTCCACGTCCGCGAAGTCGCTGGGTTCGTAGATCGTCGAGATGACCAGTCGGCACGGCCGGCCGGCGAGTCCGGCTCGCAGTCGGTCGACCAGCGGTTGACCGTTCGCCGCAGGCACCAGCGTGTCGAGGATGACCGCATCGGGCGGATCGGCCTGCACGGCGTCGACCGCTTCGGCTTCGGTCCCCACCTGCTCCACGCACCACCCGGCCGCGCGCAACTGCAGCGTGAACAGCTCTGCGAGATCCGGCTGCTCGGTGAGGATGAGCACGCGCCGGGACGGGCCCGATCGACCCGTAGCGCCCCCGCCATCGGTCATGCCCTCAGCTTTCTGCGCCCGGGTGCCAACTCGGGTGCGCCGAAGTTGCGCGCTGGTAGCAGTCCGGGGCCGCTCCCCGAGCGGCGCCCGTAACGGCCGATCCTCGACCTCATCGGATCGGCCATCCACTCCTCGGCCGATTCGCTCACGCTGCTTCGGCCTGATTTCCGGCAGGTTAGCTACCGGCGAGTAGCGTTCCCTTACCCCGTTACGGACTGGCACGATGCCGCCCGGAAGGTAACTGCCCACCGGTCAGCGCCGACCGCGCGCACCTCGACGCGCCGGGCCGACTCGGCTGCTGCCGTGCGGTCCCGGAGCCGACGGTGAGGAGGCCGCCGAATGCTCACGGGTGCTCCACCGCTGATGCCTGGTCCGGGGAGGCCCGGCCCGTCGTGATGCCGCCTCCCGGGTGCACTGACCCCGACCGGTGGATGGACGCCCATCTGATCGCCGAAGCCCACCGGGCCGAGCGCGGGGTGTGCGCATGCGGTCGGCCGCTGCCCTGCATCGCCGCTCAGCGGGCCGACGAGATCATGGCCGAGACGATGCGGGCGGCCCACGCGGCGGAGGAGGCGGCCCGGACCGCCGCAGCGGCTGCCGAGGCCCAGCGCGCGGCCAGCCGCGCGATCACGCAAGAGCTACCGGTGCTCCGATTGCCTCCCGAGGAGGACGTCACGCCGGTCGGAGCGCGCTTCCGCAGGCCACGTCGGCTCGACGGCGAGCCGGTGGAGCAACCGGCCGCGACACCGATCGGCTTCGTGGTGCCGACGCCGGCGGCCTCGCCGCCGACCGGGGCGCGCTTCTACCGGGAGCGCAAACCCCCGCGCCACCGCGGCTGAGCTCAGGATCTCCGCGTACTTCTCTCAGTTTCTCCTCAGCTGGCCGACGCACTGTTGAATTGAATTCTTTCGACCGGTGTCTGCTCGGGTCGCTCGACGCCGGAGAAGGCCAGGGGTCGAAAAGAGTTCACTGGAAGCAGGCCCCCCGAGGAGGAACCGTGAACAGTTCTGGCGTCTCGAGCACCCGCCGAGCCGTGCGATGAGCGCCGTCGGCGCCCTGCTCGGGCTCGTCCTCTGGCTGTTCTGGCTGGTTCTGATCGCCCGCGTGATCCTCGACTGGTCGGTCGTACTCGCCGGACCGCCAGCCTGGGGAGGGGTCCGGGCCAAGGCCATCAACGTCGTCACCCGCATTACCGAGCCGGTGCTCGCTCCGGTCCGCAAGATCGTCCCGCCGCTGCGCGTCGGCGGCGTCTCGATCGACCTCGCGCTCATCCTGGTGTTCTTCGCCGTCGTGATCCTTCGCGGTCTCGTCGCCTACCTGTAGTTCTCCAGCTGAGGGGCGCGCAGGCAAGTGCCTGCGCGCCCCTCGGCGTCAGGTCGTCGCCGTCCTCACCAGAGGATGCCGGGCTGCGGGATCTCCGTGGCCGCGGCGAAGTACTCGTGCCAGCGCGCCGGCGTCTGCCGGAATCCGCGGCCGGTGGAGAGCGCGACGTAGATGTCCGCTCGACCGCCGCGGGTGAACGCCGCGACGTCGTCCCGGCCGTCGCCGTTGAAGTCACCGATTCCCGGCACCGCCCCGCCGGTCGCCCACGAGCCCAGCCAGGGTGCCGGCATTCGGCGGAAGGTCCGGCCGGTGGAGAGCGCCACGGTGACCTCCGCACCCTGTTCCGGTGAGGCTTCGGGGTCCCGGGCGAACGCCACCGCGTCCGCCCGGCCGTCGCCGTTCACGTCCCCGAGCCCGGGGAGCGCCCGGTCCTCCGCGAACCAGCCGCTCCACCACGCCGCCCGGCCGAAGGTACGCCCGGTGGACAGGGCGACCGCCACCGCCGCCGATTCGCCGCGGGTGAACGCCACGACGTCGTCGCGGCCGTCCCCGTTGACGTCGCCCACCGCCGGTACCGACGGCCCAGTGGCGAAGTGCCCGTGCCACGGCGTCGACGGTCGGAACGAGCGACCGGTGGACAGCGCCACCGACACCACGGCATCGCTGCCCCGCCGGAACGCCACGATGTCGTCGCGGCCGTCCCCGTTGACGTCGCCCACGGCCGGTATCTCGACGTTCGGCGCGAAGGACGTCGTCCATACCCGAGAGCGGCCGAACGAGCGACCGGTGGAGAGCGCCACGGTCACGGTCGGCTTGCCGCCCCGGGCGAACGCGGCGACGTCGCTCCGGCCGTCCCCGTCGAAATCACCGGCGAGCGGAGCCTGACTCCAGAACGCGAACGTGTCCGACCAGAGATCGCCGATGCCGTCGAACCGCGCGCCGGTGGAGCGCGCCACGTAGACGTCCCCACCCTCGCCGCGGGTGAACGCGGCCACGTCGTCCCGGCGATCGCCGTCGAAGTCCCCGGCCCGCCCGGCGAAGCCGTCGACCGCGGCCGACAGCGGCCGGTCCGCCGGTACCCCCGGCCGATCCGCCGGGTCCGGCGCCGGACCCACCACGTGAGCCGCGGCCATCGCCCCCAGAGCCACCACGGCTGTGAGTACCTGCACTGTTTCGTCCCCTCCGGTAACCCGCACCCCGTTCGCCCCTGAATAGCACCGGTCGACGGCTCAGCTCCGGCACCTCGCCGACCGACGTCCTGGCAACGAGGACGTCTGCCTGCGAAGGAGCACGGATGCGCACGTTCACCCGGCCACTCACCGCGTTAGCCGGCAGCGCGATCGCGCTCGCCGTCGCGATCACCGCGGTGGCTCCCGCCGCGACCGCCGCGGCCGCGACCCCGCCGACCGCGGCACCGCGGCTCGTCACCACGTCCCCGGCTCCGGTCGTGGGCGGTTACGTCCCGAGCAACAACGTCGTCACCGCGGCGTCCCGGCTCGGCAAGATCAAGTCCGACGCGACGTTGCCCGCCAGCGTCGACCTCCGCGCGGACGCGCCTCCGGTGGGCAACCAGGGCCGCGTCGGATCGTGTGTCGCCTGGTCGATCGGTTACTCGATCATGGGTTACTACGCGGACGTCGACGGCGGCACCGGCGCGCCCTACGCGCCGCTCTACCTGTACCTGCGCGCAGTCAAGAGTGCTCCGGGCCCGTCGACGGGCCTGGTGCCGGAGCACGCGCTCAACGAGGCCCAGAAGTACGGTGTGGACACTCAGTCCGACTACTTCCAGGGCACGGTCGACTATCGGGTCAGGCCGACCGCCGCCGAGATCGCGAACGCGGTCAACTACAAGATCAGCGGCTGGAAGACTCTCTGGTCGGGTGTGGGCAACCAGGGCGCAGTCGGTCAGCTCGCGATCGAGCGGGCGCTCGCCGCCGGTGACCCGGTCGCGATCGGCATGCCGGTGTTCCTCGACTTCCAGCTGCTGAAGGGCAGCGCCACCTACAACACGCTGACCGGCAGCAACCTCGGCCTCCACATGGTCGCCGCCTACGGCTACGACAGCGAGGGTCTCTGGATCCGCAACTCGTGGTCGACGTCGTGGGGCGCCAACGGTGACGCGAAGCTCTCCTGGGCCTTCGTCCGCAAGCTGGTCAACGCAGCCTTCACGGTGAACGGCATCACGACCGCGCCGAACCCGGTCGTTCCCGCACCCACCGTCGTCTCGCTCTCGGCCACCACCGGCTCCACGGTCGGCGGCGACACCGTCACGATCGCCGGCACCGGCCTGGACCGCGCGACCAGCGTGAAGTTCGGCAACACCTCGGCGACGTTCACCACCACGAAGTACGACGGCGCCACCCGCCTGGTCGCCACCGTTCCGGCCGGGCTCGCGGGCACCGTAGGCGTCACGGTGACGACGCCGAGCGGTGCCAGCACGGTCTCCAGCACGACGAAGTTCAAGTACGTCGCACCGCGGCCGACCGTCACCGCCCTGTCGGCGTCCTCCTCGGTGATCTTCGGCGGCAGCACGGTGACGCTGACCGGGACCGCGCTGACCGGGACGAAGAGCGTGAAGGTCGGCAGCGCCACCGCGAAGTTCACGGTCACCTCGGACACGTCGCTGACGTTCGTCGTGCCAAAGACCAGCCGGGCCGGTACCGGGCGCGTCGTGGTGACGACGGCCGGCGGCAGCAGCCTGCCCAGCGGCTCCGACGTGTTCACCCACGTCAATCCGCCGGCGCCGGTCGTGACCGCGCTCTCGGTGAAGTCCGGCAAGGCCACGCTCGTCACGCCGACCGTCGTCACCGGTACCGACCTGTTCGGGGCCACCGCGGTGACCGTCGACGGGAAGCGAGTGTCGTTCACCACGCTGTCCGGCACCCAGCTCCGGGTCCTGGTGCCGAAACACGCGGTCGGCACCGCGAACATCCAGGTGACGACGCCAGGCGGTAGCAGCGTCACCGGCCAGACCAGCACGTTCAGCTGGGTGGCGTAACCAGTTCGTCGGAGGGCCTCGGGTACCCCGGGGCCTTTCGGCATGCTCCTCGGGTGGGCACCATGTTCAGACATGGTGGGTACGCACGGCCTCGCCGGCGCCGGGCGCGACGCCGTCCGGCCCCGTGTGCTGGCGGCCTGGGACGCGTTCCTCGCCACCGCGGACGGCGCCGACCTGACCCGTCCCAGTGGCGCGCCCGGTCAGCGGGGCCACGACCTCTGCGTTCAGCTCGGGCTGTGGACCGAACACCGGGCGGTGCACGACCTGGTCACGTCCGCGCGCGGCGGCGGCCAGGGCTCACCACCGGACGTCCGGATCGTGCGGGACGCGGTCGTGGAGACGCACCGGGCGGCGGCGCGCGCCGAGGTCCTCGCGGCCCTCGGGCGTCGCCGGGACGCCGTCGCGATCTACTTCACCAACTTCGACGAGTCGCTCGACCTGGCGCCGACCGTGTCGTCGTTCGGGCGCATCCCCCTGCTCTCGGCTCTCGTCGGGGAGGCCTATCTCCTCGCGGTGACCGCGCTGGACCTGGTGCCGTGCGGTGCGCCGGCGCCGTCGCCCACGCTGCTCGGCGCCGGACTCGCGGGGCTGGCCGAGGTGACCGGTGCCCTAGCGGTCGACGCCGGCCTGACCGGCAGCGCCGCCTTCTGCACACCGGAGGGCAGCTGGGCGTTCACCGCCGATGAGGACGGCTGGACCGTGACCGACCTCGGGTCCCGGCGTCCGGGCGGCACGGTGCTGGAAGGAGTCGCAGCCGACCTGCTCGCCGCCGCGGCCGGCCGGGTGGACGCGGGCGCGTTGCTCAGGACGAGACGGCTCCGCGCCCAGCAGGTGTCCGGCCTGCTCCGGTTCGCGCCGCTGGCCGACCTGCCCTGGACGCCGGGCGCGCCGCTGCTGGTCCTCGCCGGTCGTTAGAGCCGGCCGCGACGCCGATCGTCCGAAGCGTGATCGTGCGGTACACGTCGCCGGTGAACAGTGTCGTGAAGTTGTCGAGCGTCCAGGCCCGGACGATCTGACCGGTGAAGTCGTTGACCGACCAGAGCGCCGCCACGAGCAGCGCGGCCAACGCGCGGCGGCGCTGCGGTCGGACGCGCGGAACGTGGAGGACGACTCGGGATTGGGAACCCGCATCGTCCGGTGCGGCGACTTCCCGATCGGCCTGCTGCTGGTCCCCTAGACAGGGGGCGTCCTCAGAGGCAGGCGTCCTCAGAGGCAGGGCGCGTCGGTGGGCCAGCGTTCGGCGAGCACCAGGTGCAGGTGGCCGACGTCGCCGAACTCCTCCAGCCCGACGTAGTCGTGCGCTACCCGGACGAAGCCCGGCGGCACCTCGATCGCGAGCGCGTCCCGGAGCTGGCGGCGCGCCTCGTCGGTGCTGCAGACCTGCTCGGCGCCTTCCAGCGCGGCGAACAGCTCGGCCTGCAGGCCGGACGGGGCCGGGTCGACGCGGACCCGGTTACCGGCACACTCCACGCGCATGCCGGCCGGAACCCGGTCCCGGTAGTACTCGAAGCAGGTGGTGAGCCGCTCGTTCTGCTCGACCGTGGGGGCATCGGCGCCGTAGAGCGGTGGTAACAACTCGAAGCGGAGGTCCGCCCAACCGACGCCGTGCCCGTCGAGCGGCACCTTCACGGTCTCGGTTCCGGTGGTCGGCTCCACGCCGAGCCGGTCACGGACGGTCGCGCGTGCGGTGACCAGATCGGCCGACGGCGCGAGCCGCTCACCGGTGGAGAGCACCGGCTCCCAGCCGTCGTCCGTGCGGCGGTAAGTGACCGCGATCTGCTCGTCCACAGCGTGATCATGCCCCAGGCTCACCGCAGCGGCTGGGTGAGCGCCGACAGGATCAGGATGCTCAAGCGGCGCGCCCGGTCCGGTGTGAAGCCGGCTTCCTCGGCCGCCTCCTCGACGATCTGACCGACCGTCGCGGTGCCGATGCTGCCCAGGTGCGGCAGCGTCGTGGCGGCACCGTGCGACAGCCGCTTGCTCGCCGCTCTCCGGTTCCGACGCCACCGGACGACGCCGTTGTGGTGCCGGGTTCCGACGTGCCCGAGGACGCCGGTCGCAGCGCAGGTGAGCATCGACAGGGCCAGCGGGGTGACGAGTTCGGCCTTCTCGCCGCCGAGTTGCAGAGCGAGCGGGTCGTCGCGCCTCGCGCCGGACAGCGCCCAGCGGACGATTCGCCGCTGGAGGATCTCGTCGGCGAAGAAGCGCTGCATGATGACGGGGAAGCGGGTCATCTCGGAGGGTGCCAGCTCGCGGACGATGCGCTCGGCGGCGCCGCCGACGGTGTTCGGCCCGAGCTCACGCAGCTCCGGCTCGTCGGGCTCTGGTACCTCGTCGTCCGCCGTGGCGTCGTCGGACGTGGCGTCGTCGGACGCGACCTCGTCGCCCGGTGCGTCGGTTGGGGCGGCGTGGACGGCGGCCTGGGCCTGGTCGAACTCGGCAGCGGCGGGCGCGAGCTCCGCCTCGTCCGGCTGGAGGTCGTCGAGCGCGACAGCGTCGACGACCGCGATCACCTCGACGAGGTCCTCGTCGGGCGCGGCGGCCGGGGTGCGGCCGGTGACGACCACACGGCTGGGAGCCGGCCGGGGCTCGGCTGTGGGCACGGCGCTCGGAGCCCTGCCCTGCGGTGGTACGGCTAGGTGCGGTGGGGCGTCGAACGGCTCGGCATGGCGGCTCCGGTGCGTGCGGTGAGCATCCGCCGGCTCGTCCCAGCGCCATTCGGGGGTCTCCCCCCGCCACACGACCTCACCCTCGATGACGGCGCCCGGCCGGGGCGGCGAGTACAGGTCGGGCCCGTCGAGGTACCCGCCGAACGGGTCGTGTGCCTCCCGCAGGGCGGCAGGTTCCCGGTACGGATTGAGCACGAACCGGGCCGTGGGCGTGTCGTCGTCCTCGTAGTCGAGCACCCCCCGGTACGGGTTGAGCACGAATTGAGCCGTCGGGGTCTCGTCCTCGGTGTCCGGGTCGAGCAGGAAGCGCGCGGTCGGTGCGTCGTCGTCCTCGAATGCAGCACTCCGATGGCGTCCCTCGCCAAACGGGCCGGTCATCGGGCGCCACCTCCCTAGTTACGCGCGAGATGACGCCTTATCGGCCTGTTCCGCGCTCGGATGAGGCCGATGAAGCGTCAATTTCGCAACATCACACCGTTCGGCGTCGCACCGCTCGTGGCGTCAGCGGTACGGGTGGTGGTTCTCCTTTACCGGGTGCCCCGGCTGCCCGTACCCCGGCTGGGCGGGGGGCGCTTGCCAGGTGGGCAGAGCCGCACCGTCCGAGCCGCCGACCGACCACCCCGACGTATCGGCGTCGATCCACTCCTCGGTACCGGGCGCCGGGGCCTTACGCGTCCCGGCCAGACGCTCGACCAGCTCCGGCCGCGACGACCGAACGACCTGCGCCCGCACCAAGCCACCCACGAACGCCAGCACGGCGAGGAGCGGCAGCAACCAGGTCAGCACCGACAACGGCTCGACCCCGAGCCGGGCGTCCGATTCCGCCACGGTCAGCACCAGCAGCGACGCGAGCGCGACCCCCGCGGTCAGCGCCGCGATCAGGACGCCCTCCCAGCCGAAGAAGCCGTCCGACTCCGAGTCGCTCCGCAGGAAGTACACCGCGATCGCGAAGAACACCACGACGAACATCAGCACCGAGCTCAGCGCGCCCAGGTGCGACATGATCAGGAAGACGTCCTGATACGGCTCGGCACCACCGACCGCGAACGCGAGCAGCACCACGATGCTCAGCCCGCTCATCGCCCACGAGCCGTGCAGCGGCACCCGACGCGGACCGTGCTCCTTCGCGAACCACGCCGGCAGCAGACCGTCCGCGGCGGTCACCTGGAGGTGACGTGCGGCGAGGCTGTGGAACGCGAGCGTCGCACCGATCGTGCTGATCGTCGTGATCAGGAAGAACGCGTTCGCGGCGCCGACCCCGAAGTTCGCCTCGATCGAGTCCGGAACCAGGAAGATCGGGTTGTCCTTGGCCTCGACGACGAAGTCTTCTCCGCCGGTCACCACGGTCACCAGCCAGGTGGACGTCACGTACAGCGCGACCAGGCCGAGGATGCCGAGGTAGGTGGCTTTCGATGCGACCCGGCGCCCGGCGTTCGACTCGTTCTGGAACACCCGCCCGGCCTCGACGCCGACGTAGGTCAGCGCGAGGAAGCCGACGGCCGCTCCGATCGATCCGCTGAACACCGACGTCGGATCGAGTGCCTCCGTCGTGACGCCTTCCGGGCCGGGCTTCGTCAACGCCGACAGATCGAACAGGAAGATGCCGGGGAGCTGGATGACCACGATCGCCGCGAGCACGATCGCGCGGACCCGGAAACTCGTCGTCCCCAGGAAGCCGATCAGTGCGACGACCGGCACCGCGATCATCCACCACTCCGCGCCGACCCCGGCCTCGTGCAGCGGCGCGATGATCTCCTCGCCGATCAGGCCGACGTTGGCGATCGTCATCGAGGTGTACGCGACCGCTCCGAGCGCCGCGACGCCGTACCCGACCGCCGCGCCGAGCCCCCGCCCGGCGAACGTGTAAAGCCCGTTGGCGTCCGGGATCTGCCGCGACGCCGCACTCCAGGCCGCGGCGGACACCAGCATGATCACGCCCAGCGCGCCGTAGAGCAGAGGTAAGCCGAGAACCCCCGAGGCCGCGCCGATGCTGCTGACGCCCCCGGACAGCAGCGTGATCGGAGCCGGAACAGCCACCACGACAGCGGCCAGCACCAGCATTTTCGCCAGTGAACGTGGGGGGTTGGGGGTCGTTACGGACACGGTCACGGACGTTATCAGCCGTCCAACTCGGTCATCGCAGTGCGCACAGGCCGCCCGAGGCATCGAACGGACAGTCCCGTCGGGAGCCCGGACGAGTAGCTCCTGCTCAGTGCGACTACCGTGTCCGCATGGACCGGCCCTTTGCGCAGACCACGTATCTACTGGTCGACGGCGAGAACATCGACGCCACGCTGGGCAGCAACATCTTCGGTGGCCGGCGGCCCAGCCCCCAGGAGCGTCCGCGCTGGGAGCGCGTGCGTGACTTCGCGAGCGAGACGTGGGACCGCCCGGTCAAGGCACTGTTCTTCCTCAACGCCAGCTCCGGCCAGCTGCCGCTGCCGTTCATCCAGGCGCTGCTGGCCCTGGACTACCAGCCGATCCCGCTGTCCGGCGGCGTCGGCGAGAAGGTCGTCGACATCGGTATCCAGCGGACGCTCGACGCGCTGGTGGACCGGCCCGGGGACGTCCTCCTCGCCAGTCACGACGGGGACTTCTTCGACCAGATCGAACGTCTGCTCGACGGAAACCGGCGGGTCGGGCTGCTCGGGTTCCGGGAGTTCGTCAACTCGCGCTTCGCCGAGCTGACCGCCCAGGGCCTGGAGATCTACGACCTCGAGGACGACGTCCGCTGCTTCAACGCGCGCCTGCCCCGCGTCCGGATCATCAACATCGACCGCTTCGACCCGCTGCCCTACCTCTGAGCACAACGGCGCCCTGCGCTTCGGCTCTCGACACGGATTCACGCCGAATCCGCCTCCACGTACGCCGTGGAGGCGGATTTCACGTCAATCCGCGCGCGGCAGCGCGGAACCCCGCGAGCGCGCGGCGGTTGAGTCGGAGATTGGACGACGCGCTGTCGCGCGCGGGAAACACCTGTCACTCTGCTGGCAACAACGGCGCGGTCGGTGCGGACCGGCGCCGCTGACGACAGCGGAGAGGACAGAGCTCGGTGGGCGATTTGGTCGGTGCGGCCTTCGGTTTCCCAGCGGTTCTGTTCACGTTCGCCTTGGCGGTAGTGGTCGGGTACTGGGCGCTGGTGATCGTGGGCGGTCTCGGCGTCGACGCGCTCGACTCCGACGGAGGTGCGGAGGCGTCCGATGGTGGTCTCCCCGGCGCGCTCAGCGCGATCGGTCTGGGCGGCGTCCCGGCGAGCGTCACGCTCTCGGTTTTGATCGCAGTGGCCTGGTTCGGCAGTTTCACGGGGAGCGCGGTGCTTCCCCAGGACAACGTCCTCAGTGACATCGGGGTGTTCGCCGCGGCGCTGGTCGTCGCGTGGTTCGCCGCCAAACTGCTCGTCCGCCCGTTACGCCGATTCTTTCCGGACGAAGTCGTGGCCTCTCGGTCCGATTTCCTCGGTCAGGTCTGTGTGATCCGCACCGGCCGGGTGGACGCGCAATTCGGCCAGGCCGAGGTGACCGCCGAAGACGGTTCCTCGGCGCTTGTGCAGGTACGCCAAACTGGCGAGTACGAACTCAGCGCCGGAACTACCGCGCTGATCTACGACTACGACGCGGACGGCGAATTCTTCTTCGTGATGCCGTTCAACGCTGCTCACCCACGGAGCTGATCGAGAAACATGGATGCTGTCGCCCTCGGGGTCGGCGTACTCATCGCCGTCGCCTTAATCGTCGTGCTCGGTCTCACCATGATGGTGAGTCGGCTGTTCAAGAAGGTCGAGCAGGGTAAAGCCCTGATCGTCTCGAAGGTCCGGAAAGTAGACGTGACCTTCACCGGCGCCACCGTCGTACCGGTATTGCACCGGGCCGAGATCATGGATATCTCGGTGAAGACGATCGAGATCGCACGGACCGGCCGGGAAGGCCTGATCTGTCGCGACAACATTCGCGCCGACATCCGGATCACGTTCTTCGTCCGCGTGAACAAGACCGTGGAAGACGTGATCAAGGTCGCGCAGGCTATCGGTACCGCGCGGGCCAGTAACCAGGAAACGCTTCAGGAACTGTTCAACGCGAAGTTCTCCGAAGCGTTGAAGACCGTGGGTAAGCAGCTCGACTTCGTCGACCTGTACACGCACCGCAACCAGTTCCGCGACCAGATCATCGCGATCATCGGCACCGACCTGAACGGGTACAGCCTCGAAGACGCCGCGATCGACTACCTCGAGCAGACCCCGCTGAACCAGCTCGATCCGGCCAACATCCTGGACGCCCAGGGCATCCGGAAGATCACCGAGCTGACCGCGATCGAGCACGTGCGCACGAACGAGTTCCAGCGCACGGAGGAGAAGGAGATCACCCGCCAGAACGTCGACGCGCGGGAGGCCATCCTCGAGCTCGAGCGCCGGCAGGCCGACGCGGAGATCAAGCAGCGGCGCGACGTCGAGACCAACCGCGCCCGCGAAGAGGCCGAGATCGCCAAGGTGCAGGCCGAAGAGCGGCTGAAGGCGCAGAAGGCGCACCTGACCACCGACGAGGCGCTCGGCATTCAGAACGAGAACAAGGCGCGGGAGATCGCGGTCGCGGAGAAGAACCGCGAACGGGTCCTGGCGATCGAGACCGAGCGGATCGAGAAGGACCGCCTGCTGGAGGTCATCGCCCGCGAGCGCGAGACGCAGCTGACGACGATCTCCAAGGACAAAGAGGTCGAGGCGGAGAAGCGCGCGATCGCGGACATCATCCGGGAGCGCATCGCGGTCGAGAAGACCGTCGCCCAGCAGGAAGAGGACATCAAGAAGCTGCGCGCGATCGAGGAGGCCGAGCGGCTCCGGCAGACGCTGATCATCCAGGCCGAGGCCGAGGCGCAGGAGAAGCTGGTCAAGGACATCAAGGCCGCGGAGGCTGCCGAGCAGGCCGCGGCGCACATCGCCCGCGAGCAGCTGGTGCTGGCCGAGTCCCGGCAGCAGGCCGCCGAGCTCGACGCGAACGCGAAGATCCGCCTGGCCGAGGCCACCAAGGCCGAGGCCGCGGCGGCCGGGCTGGCCGCTGTCCAGGTGCGCGAAGCCGAGGCGGACGCGATCGAGAAGGGCGGTCTCGCCGAGGCCGTCGCCGAGCGGGAGAAGGGCCTCGCCGCCGCGCTCGTCGCCAAGGAGCGGGGCCTCGCCGAGGCCGTCATCGCCAAGGAGAAGGGCCTGGCCGAGGCGAGCGCCGCCAAGGAGAAGGGCCTCGCCGAGGCGGAGAGCATGCGCGAGAAGCTGAAGGGCGAGGCCGAGGGTCTCACCGAGAAGGCCGCCGCGATGGCCGCGCTGGACGACGCCACCCGTCAGCACGAGGAGTACCGTCTGCGGCTGGAGGCCCAGAAGGAGGTCCAGCTGGCGAACATCGACGTCCAGCGGCAGATCGCCGAGGCGCAGGCCACTGTGCTCGCCACCGGCCTGGAGCAGGCCAACATCGACATCGTCGGTGGTGACACTGTCTTCTTCGACCGGTTGATGGGCTCGATCGCGCTCGGCAAGGGCGTCGACGGCTTCGTCCAGCACTCCGACGTCGCGAGCAAGCTGACCCAGCCCTGGCTGGACGGGTCGGCGAGCTTCACCGACGACCTGAGCCGGGTTCTCGGGTCGGTCGACAGCGCCGACATCCGGAACCTGACGCTCTCGGCGCTGCTGATGAAGCTGATCAAGTCCAACGGCCCGGACAGCGCGAAGCTCGGTGAGCTGCTGGGCTCCGCCCGCCAGCTCGGCATCGCCGACACCCCGCTGTCGCAGCTGACCGCACTGAACGGCGTCAAGACGGCGTGACCGACGTTCTGACCGAGCCCGCCGGCGGTGCCACCGCCGGCGGGCCGGGCCCCGAAGCAGCGACCCCCGAACCGTCCGCGCCCGGCCTGGACGTCGGCACGTACGAGGTCCTCCGCAACCGGCTGAGGGCTCAGGCGACCGATCTGGCCGGCCAGGTCGAGGCGCTCAACGCCCGTCGGCTGGAGGTCTTCGGCGGCACCGAGCTCCGGCTCGCCGGCACCGCACAGATCCGCACCACGCACAACTGCGTGCCGCGGGACATCGCGGCGGTCGGCGACCGGCTGCTCTTCGGTTACAACGCCTACCTGGGCATGAAGCCGGAGACCACGGTCGAGGACGTCTTCGCCGTGCACCGCTTGGTCCGCGACGGCGACCGCCTGGAGTTCGAGCAGCTCGAGAACGACGATCTGCTCACCCAGGACCAGTTCGTCCGCGACCTCGCCGAGCAGTACCGGTACTACCGGGAGAGCTCGCTGCTGCAGCTGCGCCGGCTCGACCCGCTGCTGCTCGCGGTGTTCCGTACCAGTCCGCGTGCCGACGACAACCGCGTGCTGCGCTGGCGCCTCGAGCTCGACGGTAGCGCCGACTACGTCGACAACAAGGGCGAGCGCGATCACGTCTTCCCCGCGCCGCACGACTTCACCTGGGTGGAGACCACCCGCAACGACCACGTGCTCGGCCGGCACCCGCACATCTCGATCGCCGGCGAGGTGTTCGTCGAGACGATCGGCGGCGACCTCACGATCAAGGTCGAGAACAACACCGAGTCCGGCGAGGGCATCTACACCGAGCCGGTCGACGAGCCGCTGCAGAGCCTCGCCGACGCCGACGTCGGGTACGCGCGGGTCGGTCCGCTGATCCTGCTGCGGATCCGTCCGTACAAAGAGGACGCCTGGCGGTACCTGATCTTCAACACGCTCACCCGGGACGTGTTGCGTCTGGACGGGATCGGTCAGGCGTGCCAGCGACTGCCCGAGGACCAGGGCATCATCGTCCCCGGTGGGTACTACCTCGCCACGGGCGTCCACCGCGTCTTCGACCAGGACACGACCGGCCTGGAGTTCGAGCGGGTCGTCCGCTCGACCAACGGCGAGGACGTGCTCTACGTCTTCCACAGCCGGGTCGACGGCCGGTACCTGCTGCTTCCGTACAACGTCATCCGCAAGGAGATCGCGAACCCGATCGTCAGCCACGGGTTCGCGTTCTATGACGACGGCACGCTGGTGGTGCTGCGGGCCACCGCGTCCGAGCCGACCCGCATCCACCACCTGCAGGTCTGGCAGACGCCGTTCCTGTCCGACGCCTACGCGGCCGCCCAGCCGGTGGGCACCGGGCCACTGGAGCGCATCGGCAACGCCGACCTGGTGCGCGGGATCTCCGACCTGCTCTCGGTCGCACGGATGGCCGCGGACACCACACCCACCGCAGCCGCCTTCGACGCGCTGATCGCCGCGTGCCGCCGAGTCATCGACCGCTACCACTGGCTGGCCGAGAACGACGCCGGCGACCTGGCCGCGCCGCTCCTGCAGGTCCGACGCACGGCCGAGCAGGTGCGGGACGAGTTCGAGAAGGTCCAGAGCCTCACCAAGCAGGCCGAGGAGTCGCTCGCCGAAGCCTCCGGCGCGATCGGCACGCTGATCCGCGGCGTCCGCACCGAGTCCCCGACCACGGCCGAGGACTGGGCAGCGCAGCTCGCGTCGCTGCGCCGGGCGCAGGGACGCCTGGTGGGGCTCCGCGAAGTCCGCTACGTCGACCAGGCAGCGGTCGACGCGCTCGCCACGGAACTGACCGACGAGTTGGCGACCGCCGGTCGCCGGGCGGTCGAGTTCCTGCGCGGCGACGGCGCGTTCGACAGCTACGAACAACAAGCTCAACAGCTCACGGCGGACGCGGAGGCGATCGCGTCCGTGGCCGAGGCGACGCCGCTCTCCGAACGGCTCGACCAGCAGTCCGACGGGCTGGCGGTCGTCACCGAGGTGCTCACCTCGCTGGAGATCGACGACGCGAACGTCCGCACCGAACTGCTGGCGCGGATCAGCACGGTGCTGGGCAGCATCAACCGCGCTCGCGCCACGTTGGACGCCCGGCGACGCGAGCTGCTGGCCACCGAGGGACGGGCCCAGTTCGCCGCGGAGTTCGCGCTGCTCGGGCAGGCGGTCACCGGCGCGCTGGCGGTCGCCGACACCCCCGACGCGTGCGACGAGCAGCTCGCGAAGTTGATGGCCCAGGTCGAAGGTCTGGAGTCCCGCTTCGGGCAGTTCGACGAGTTCCTCGGGTCGCTGGCCGAGAAGCGCGAGGACGTCTACGAGGCGTTCTCCGCCCGCAAGCAGGCGCTGCTCGACGACCAGCAGCGCCGGGCGAACCGGCTGGCCCAGTCGGCCGACCGCATCCTCGGCAGCGTGCAGCGCCGGGCCACGACGCTGGCGTCGCTGGAGGACGTCAACACCTACTTCGCGACCGACCCGATGGTCGGCACGCTCCGCGGCCTCATCGGTGAGCTGCGGACGCTCGGCGACCCCATCCGTGCCGAGGAGTTCGAGCGGCGGCTGTCCACTGCGCGCCAGGAGGCCGGCCGGTCGCTGCGGGACCGTACCGACCTCTACGACGGCGACACGATCCGGCTGGGCAGGCACCGGTTCGCGGTCAACACGCAACCGGCCGAGCTGACGCTGGTTCCGCACGAGGGCCGGCCGATGTTCGCGATCACGGGTACCGACTACCGAGCGCCGGTCACCGACCCGACGTTCGCGGCCACCGCCGAGTTCTGGGACCAGCCGCTGGTGTCCGAGGACGCGACGCTCAGCCGGGTCGAGTACCTCGCGGGTTCGCTGCTTCTCGCCGCGGAGCGCGACGGCACGCTGGAGGCGCTGCGCACCGCGCCGGACCTCACCGAGGTGGTTCGCACCGCCGCGGCCGAGCGGTACGAGGAGGGGTACGAGCGCGGCGTGCACGACCAGGACGCCGCGGCGGTGCTCGGCGTCCTGCTGGAACTGCACACCACCGCGGGGCTGCTGCGGTACCCGCCGAGCGCGCGGGCCGCGGCCCAGCTGTTCTGGGCTCACGGCGTACAGGAGGCGGCACGGACGCGATGGGCCACCCGGGCTCGGTCGCTCACCCGTGCACGGCAGCTCTTCGGTACCGCCGCGGGGCTCACCGCGCTCACGGCCGAGTTGGCCACCGCGATCACGGTCGCACTCACCGAGCACGACCTGCCCGACGTCGAGCAGCCCGCCCTCGCCGCCGAGTACCTGATCGCCGAGCTCGCGACCGAGGCGTTGGGGTTCGTCACCGGGCCGTCGGCGGCGGCGCTGGTGGCCGGTTTCGAGCGGACGCTCGGCCCCGACCTGTCCGTTCTCGACGCCGACCTCAAGGCACTCGGCGACGACCTGGCCGGCCGGTACCAGCTGGTCAGCGCGTGGCTCTCCGCGTACGCGGCCGGCGGGACGGCGTCCGCTGAACCGTACGGCGAGGACCTCGACGAGGCGGTCGCGTTCCAGCTCGTCGGCGACGCCGTCCCGCGGCGGGCCTCCACCGCGACGCTGGAGGCGCGCGTCGACGGCCTGCTCAGCGACCACACGCGTATCTCCGGGCGGGCACTGAACGTCCGGCTCGACGACCTGCTGGCGCGGGTGCGCCGCTTCGCCGACGTCCGGGTGCCGGCGTTCCGGGCCTACCACCAGCAGCGCAACGCGGTGGTCGCCGCGGAGCGCGAGCGGCTGCGGTTGGACGAGCTGAAAGCCGGGGTGCTCAGCTCGTTCGTCCGCAACCGGCTGGTCGACGAGGTCTACCTGCCGCTGATCGGCGACAACCTGGCGAAGCAGCTCGGCACCGTGGGTCCGGACTCGCGGACCGACCAGATGGGTCTGCTGCTGCTGCTCTCCCCGCCCGGGTACGGCAAGACGACGCTGATGGAGTACGTCGCGAGCCGGCTGGGTCTGGTGTTCGTCAAGGTCAACGGGCCGGCACTCGGACACGAGGTGACGTCGCTGGATCCGGCCGACGCGCCGAACGCGGCCGCCCGGCGCGAGGTCGAGAAGATTTCGTTCGCCCTGGAGCTCGCCAACAACACGCTGCTCTACCTCGACGACATCCAGCACACGTCGCCCGAGCTGCTGCAGAAGTTCATCTCGCTCTGCGACGCGACCCGTCGGATGGAGGGTGTCTGGAACGGCGAGACCCGCCGCTACGACCTGCGCGGGAAGCGGTTCGCGGTCTGCATGGCCGGCAACCCGTACACCGAGTCCGGGCAGCGGTTCCAGGTGCCGGACATGCTCGCGAACCGGGCCGACGTGTGGAACCTCGGCGATGTGCTCTCCGGGCGCGAGGAGCTGTTCGGGCTGAGCTTCCTGGAGAACTCGCTCACGTCGAACCCGGTGCTGGCACCGCTGTCGACCGGCGCGCCCGCCGACGTCGAGTTGCTGGTGCGCCTCGCCCGGGGAGACGCCACCGTCCGCCCGGACCAGCTGTCGAAGGCGTACTCGTCGGTGGAGTTGGACCAGATCCTGTCGGTGCTGCGCCATCTGCTGCGGATCCAGCGGGTGGTGCTCGCGAACAACGAGGCGTACATCGCCTCGGCCGCGCAGGCTGACGCGTCCCGCACGGAACCGCCGTTCCGGCTCCAGGGCTCCTACCGGAACATGAACAAGATGGCGCAGCGGGTGCTGCCGGTGATGAACGAGACCGAGCTGGAAGCCCTCATCGATGACCACTACGTCGGTGAAGCCCAGACACTGGCCGCGGACGCCGAGGCGAACCTGCTGAAGCTCGCCGAGCTGCGCGGCTCGTTGACGCCGGAGCAGGCCGAGCGGTGGGTCGCCGTCAAGGAGGGGTACCTGCGGGAGCGGGCGCTGGGCGGGTCGGACGATCCGCTCGGCCGGGCGGTGGGCGCGGTCGGGCTGCTCGCCGACCGGGTCCGCGACGTCGAGCAGGCGATCACCCGCCTACACGGGGGACCGCGCAGTATGTGACCGTTGCCGAATGCGCCGGAAGCTCCGGAGAGCGGATGCCCCCAGGGCGACGAGAGCGGTGCCCATCGGGCGTCGGCACGTCGCCCTGGGAAGCGCCGCGCGCCGCCTGTCGGCCGCCCTCGTCGGACTGACGCTTCTCCTCGTGCCGGGCGCCGACACGACCCGCGAGGAGGACGCGGCTCGGTCGGCCGCCTCCGGCGAGCGGGTGCAGCGGACGATGGGCACCTGGATTCCGTACTGGAGCACGCAGACCGCCTATCGGACCGTGCTCCGCAACGCGGACCTGTTCGAGTACGCGAGCCCGTTCTGGTACCAGACCCGCGGTGTCACCACGATCCGGGCGCGCCGCGGCGCAGGCAACGCCGACCTCGTCGCCGGCCTGCGCCGGAAGGGCCTGGCCGTCCTGCCGACGGTGACGCTCGGCCTCACCACGGCGCAGTGGGTCACCGCGATGGGCCCGGACGCGAACCGGCGCGCGCACGTCTCCACGCTGATGCGACTGGCGAGCCGTTACGACGGGCTGGATCTGGACTACGAGTCGTTCACCAAGACCTCCGACGCCCGGGTCGCTAACCAGGTGCGCTTCACGTTCACCGCCATCGCCCGGGACCTCTGCACGCGACTGCACGCCCAGAACAAGCGCTGCACGATCACCGTGATGGCGCGCACGAGGCCGGCACCCGTGAAGTTCCGGGGGCCCAATGCGGCCTGGGTCTACGACTATCCGACGCTGCTGGAGTTCGCTGACAAGCTCCGCGTCATGGCCTACCACGAGCACGGCGCGGGGAGCCGCCCCGGACCGATCGCCGGCACCGAATGGGTGCGCCGGGTCGTCCGCTTCGCCACCGACGCCGCGGACCAGGTCGGTGCTCCTCGTTCGCGGGTGGAGATCGCGCTGCCCGCGTACGGCTTCGACTGGCCGCTGCCGCGCGGACGCGGCAAGAGCCGTACCACCGCGCAGATGGAGGCGCTCCGCGTTCGGGTCGACGCGCCCCGCCGGTGGGATCCGGTGGCCGAGGAGTACTCGTTCCGGTACGTCCATCGTGGAGTGCAGCGGATCGTGCACTACCCGGAGGCCCGGTCGACCCGCCACAAGCTCGACGTCATCCGGCAGGCCGGTGCCCGGTACGGGTTGTGGTGCCCGGTCGGGGAAGATCCGGCGGTCTGGGAGGAGGCTTTCCGACCCGCCTCTACTTGGTGAGCTCCGCGGTCGGTTCGTCCGCCGCGCGCGCCCGGCTGCGTAGCGTCCGCACGGCCCAGAGAACCAGCGCGGCGGCGAGCAAGCCGACCACCACGAACCCGCCGGTGCTGAGCACGTCCTCGATCCTGCGGGCGGCCGACCCGAGGGCTACGCCCAGACTGATGTGCAGCAGCGACCAGCTCGTAGCACCGAGGATCACGGCGGGGAAGAAGCGGCGCGGCGCGAGCCCCGCGCTACCGGCCGCGGCGGGTGCCAACGCACGCACCGCGGGCAGGAAGCGAACGAAGAACACCGCCCACGCGCCGCGACGCTGAAGCGTGTCGGCGGCGCGGTCCCAGAGCGTCGCCCCGTAGCGGCGGATCAGTCGGGTCTCGCGTAACCGCGGACCGTACCGACGGCCGATCAGGTACCCGATCGAGTCCCCGAGCACCGCACAGGCCGTGACCACCGCCCAGAGCGCGAGGAACCGCGGCGCGCTGGTAGCGGTGGTCGAGGCCACCAGCAGACTCGATTCGCCGGGAACGACCAACCCGAGACCGAGCGTGCACTCGCCGAGCACGAGCAGTCCGGCTACGGCGATCACCGCCGGCGGCGGCAACGCCTGCAGCCAGTCCAGCATGTCGCCAAGCATTCGCACACTCCCCGACGTTCGACCCGGTACCGCCGCTCAGCGACGCTAGGTCGAGCCTCGCAGCGAAAACATGACCTTTCGTCAGGGATCAACCCCGACTTCCGTCGGAAGTGATTGGCTGAGTGCATGCTGCCCTGGGATACCGAACTGGCCGGTGAGCTGACACGACAGACGATCGACTCGACGCTGCTCCGGGGTAATCCCCTGGGGGATCCACACGAGCGCCCACTCTGGGTCTACACGCCGCCCGGCTACCACGCCGATCCCGCGGCGCGGTGGCCCACCGTCTACGTGATCCAGGGCTACACCGGCCACCTCGGCATGTGGGCGAACCGGATGCCGTACCGCCAGCCGTTCCCGGAGACCGCCGACGCGGTGTTCGCGTCCGGTGAGGCGCCCGGCTGCATCGTGGTCTACGTCGACGCCTGGACCGCGTACGGCGGCTCGCAGTTCGTCGACTCGCCCGGCACCGGGCCGTACCACTCGTACCTCTGCGACGAGGTCGTGCCGTGGGTCGACGCGCGCTACCGGACGATTCCGCAGGCGTCGTCGCGAGCCATCACCGGCAAGTCGTCCGGTGGGTTCGGCGCGATGATCACGCCGATGCTGCGTCCGGACCTGTTCGGGGCGTTGGCCACGCACGCCGGGGACTCGCTCTACGAGTACTGCTACCTGGGTGAGTTCGCCAAGGCCGTGCGGTACCTCCGGGAGTACGGTGGCGACATTCTGCGCTGGTGGGACGAGTTCCGATCGCGGACGTCGTTCACCAAGGAGGCCGACAACACGCTGCTGATCCTGCTCGGCTGCAGCGCGTGCTTCTCCGCCGACGAGGACGGCACTGTGCGGCTGCCGTTCGACCCGGTCACCGGTGAGCTCGTCCCCGAGCGCTGGCAGCGGTGGCTGGACTGGGACCCGGTACGGATGATCGACCGGCACGCGGACGCCCTGCTGTCCCAGCAGGCCATCTGGATCGACGCGGGCACGCGGGACGAGTGGTTCCTGGATCTGGGAGCCGAGGCGTTCCGCACCGGTCTGGCCCGGATCGGCGTCCCCGACGAGAAGGTGCACTTCGAACTCTTCGACGCTGCCCACGGCGGTATCGACTACCGCTACCCGAAGTCCCTGGCGTGGCTGGCCCACCGCCTCGCCCGCTGAGCGCGCTCGCTAAGCGGCTTCTAGACGGTAGATCGTCGTGTCGGCGTGGCGGTAGTAGACCGACCAGCGGGGGGACGCGTCCAGAGCCTGGCGCAGGGCGTCCACCGAGCCGTCCGGGAGGTAACCGAAGTACTCGACGGTCCTGCGCATCTGCTCGGTGACCACGAGGAACGTCTCGGTGCCGCCGAACGACGCCGCCCACGTCTCGATCGCGCGCAGCTGATCGGCGTCGAGTGTCAGGTGCCGGAAGCTCGGCTCGTCGATGATCGACGGGTCGACGCTCCGGCCCGGGTTGAGGGCGGCGTAGTCGGCCGTCAACCGGGCCGGGAACGCCGCCGCGACCATCGTCGTGGTGGAGCCGGCCGGGGCCTGCGTCACCAGGTACCGGGCCGCGCGGACGTCGGCCGGCGCGACCACGTGCAGTTGGAACTGACCTTGCAAACCCTGGAGGCCCGCGAGCGCGAGCACCGTCAGCGCCAATCCGGCCGCACAGCCGCGCCACACCCCGGGCCGCAGCAGGGCCCACCACGACGCGGCGAGCATCGCGCACCACGGCAGCGAGAACAGGAACACCCGGTAGATCGCCTCGCCGCCGTAGCTCTGCAGGAGCAACAGCAGGAACGGCGTGAAGCCGAGGACGAGCGGCATGATCACCCGACCGAGTCCTCGGCGGTGTCGCCAGCCGACCACCAGCGCGGCCAGCCAGACCGCGAACGCGAGCGTCCTGGCCACGATCGCGGAGAACTCTTGCGGCGCGCTTCCCCATCCGCTGGTGTTCCCGGACGCGTTCTTGAAGAGGTCGAAGCCGTCGAAGAGGTGGTACTGGCTGCTCACGCCGCCTAGCCGCGGCAGGAAGTAGCCGCCGGCCACCACGGCGAGCACACCGATCAGCCAGTACGGACGGATCAACCCGAGCACGCTGAGCACACCGATCCCGAACAGCAGCAGGTACGGCGTCAGCTGGTGCGCGCTGGTGATCGCCGCGAACACCAGCACGATCGCGGCCAGCAGTGGCCAGCGCGGCCGGTCCCGCACCGAGGGCGCGTCCCGGACCAGCAACAGTCGCAGCCGCTTGAGGCGCCCAGCCGTCCGGGAGGCGGGCAGCCCACGACAGCCGTGCATCAGCAACGCGAAGAGCCCGAGGCTCAACGCGTACGCGAACGCCTGCGGGGAGAAGTAGTTCTGGTCGACCCACAGGCAGGCCGTGAAGAGGAGCACGGTGAGGTAGACCGCGCGGGTGTTCCGGCTCAGGCCGCGGACGACGGCCGCGACGAGGACGACGTCCAGCAACCCGAAGTAGAGCGACGACCAGGCCACGAAGCGGATCGGCGCCACACCGGCGACGCTGGAGAGCTGCGCTACGGCCGCGAAGAACGCCGGCCACTCCTGGTAGATGTCGTCCTGGTCGAGCACGACGCCGTGCTGCTGGATGAACTCGACGACGCCCAGGTGCTTGTACGTCCAGGAGTACTCGGGCAGCGCCAGCATCAGCGGGGCGGTGCCCCACATCTCCAGCGCGAGGACGCCCACCCCGGCGAGCAGCACCGACAGGCGCGCGCGTCCGAATACCTCGACGCCGCAGCCGAGGCACGTCATCGTCAGCGCGGCGACGAACGGGGCTCCCAGGCCCGCGGTGAGGCCGTACGGACCGATCTGGTCCGGGTCTGCGCGGACCACGGTGACCAGCCAGAGCAAAGCGCCGACCGCCAGCAACGTCGGGGCGAGCACCGCCGATCCGATCCGCACCGGGGCGGTCGGCTCCGCCTCGGGCGATCCGGCGTCCGCCTCCGCACGGGGTCGGTCCGGAGCGGAGGGTCCGGGCCTACTCGGGCGGCGCGGCGATGACGGGCTCGTGATGCGGAGTCGGGCGAGCGCGAGCCCAGCCGTGAGCACCAGCGTCACCACGGTCGCCGCCGACGGATGCCACGCCCCGGCCCACACCATCGACGCCGCACCCACGGCGGCCAGCGCCAGGCTGAACGTGATCGCCAGCGCCACCGCCAGCACCCGGTCGACGATCCGCAGGTGCGCCACTATCGCGGCGCCAGGTCCTGCGGTGGTGAACGCCAGCAGCAGCACCAGCCGCGCGGGCCCGTGCGGGATCAGCAGCGCGACCGCACCGGCGATCGCGAGCACCAGTGCTACGGCCGCGAGTCCGGTGTCGGTCGAGCGCGGTTCGGCGTCCACGGCGTCGCGCGGCAGCGACGACAAGAGAGGGGTGCCCACTCGGTCATTCTGTACCTATTTGGGCGTATTGCCGGTAACCGACCGAAGCCGAGCCACCAAGCCGGGCAGCAGGATGACCGCTCCGAGCGCCTGCGCGCCCACGTAGGCCAGCCCGACGCCGGGCAGGCCGAGGACGGGCATCAGCACGACCGCACCGCCGAGGAACACCGCCGCGGTGACCGCCTGCACCAGCACCACGGGCCAGAGCCGGTTCGCCAGCATCGCGAGCGCCGAGTACACGATGACGACCGCGGTGAACGGAAAGCTCAACGCGGCGATCCGGAGCAGGCTCCCACCCCCGTCGGCGAACGCGCCGCCCTGCACGAGCAGCAACGTGGGGCCGAACGCCACCAGCCCGACGGTGCCCGCGGCCACGACCGCGGCGACCAGCCCCACCGTGCGGGGCAGATGCTGCGGGAGCCCGTCCGGGTCCCGGCCGGCCTGGGCGAGGAACGACATCATGATGTTCCAGACCAGCGTCTGGAGCGTGATCACGATCAGCCACGGCACCGCGAAGTAGGCGTTCGCGACCGAGCCGGACAGGTGCAGCACGAGTACCGGCGGGATCAGCGTGACGACGTTGCCGACCAGGTTGTTGACGTACTCGGCAGCCACGAAGCTACCCAGCTGCGCGGGCCCGGGGAGCCGGGACTCGCCGCCCGAGCAGGTCGGTGCCAGCCGCGCGAAGATCCCGAACGTCACCACGACGACCGCGATCGCAGCGGGGATGCACCACGCCGCCGCGATGCCCAGCCGCGACCCGGACGCGACCAGGGCCACCAGCAGGACCAGCTTCGCGCCCGACGTCGTGACGTGCTTGGTGACCACCGAGCCCGCGCGACCGAACGTGGTGAGCACGCCGTCCTGCACGTAAAACAGCGCGAAGACGGCGACCGCGAGCACGAAGCCGAGCGGATCCCACGACCCAAGCCCGAACCCGGAGCCCAGTCCCAGCAGGAGGTACGCCGAGCCGAACAGCAGCGACGCGGTGAGAACCCCGGCGTAACCGGACGCCAGGAACGCAGCGGTGCGGTGACCTGCCTGCGGCAAGAACCGCACGAACACCGACTGCAGGTTCAGCTGCGCGATCCCGGAGACGAGTGCGATCGCCGAGACGGTCGCGTTGCCGTGCCCCACCGCCTCGGTCGGGTACAGGCGTGCCGCGACGACCCAGAACACCATGTTCAACGCCGACGCCAACACGGTCGAGGACATCAGCGCGGACGCCTGTCGAACGACGGCTGACGACCTCCATCCGGACGCGGGGCGCGCGTGCTTTCCGGCGCGCCGCCTCCGCGTCGACGCCCCGGAGGCGATCGGTTCCGGGGGCGCCAGCGTCATCGCAGACCGACCGCGGCCGGGCTGGCCACCGGGCCTGGCCGCCGCCCGCGGAGTGCACGCCGTCCCTGGAAGTACCGCCACGGGCCAGCCAGCATGCCACGGCGGTTCGCAGCGAACAGCTCACGCGGGAAGTCTGCCTGCACGGTGCTGACCCGGACGCTGTCGGAGCTGGTGAGGTCCTTCCATGCGCGGGGCACCAGCCGAACCAACTCGGCCAGCACCCGCGGGTCCTGCCGGATCAGCGCGGCGTAGAACGCGGTGAGCCCGGCGCCGTACCCGGCCATCTGGGTCCGCAGCCCCTCCACGTCGGCGCGGTGGACGTGGCGGACCAGCGCCGCCGGCCGGTACAGCGTGGTGGCACCGCCGTGCAGCAGCCGACTGAACACCAGCGTGTCCTCGCCGCCCTGCGCGGGAGTGCCCGCACCGAGCGCCTCGTCGAAGCCGTTGAGGCGGCGGAGTGCCGCGAGACGGAAGGCCATGTTCGCTCCGACGCCGTACGCCGGCAGCGGGTACAGCGGGCTCTGCGCGGTTGTCGGACCGAAGTCGTCGGGGGTGAATCCGCGCCCCTTGCTGTGGCCGCCGAACTGCTCGAACCAGACCTGAGCTCGGCTGCGCAGCTCGGCCGGGACGACCGCGCCGGACACCCCGGCCGCCGCCGGGTTCTCGACGAACGCGCGCGCGATCTCGGCGACCCAGTGGGCGTCGGCGCGGACGTCGTCGTCGGTCCAGGCGACGACGTGCTCGCCCGGTTCGTCCTGCAGCTCGGCGAGCGCCCGGTTGCGTGCTCGGGACAAACCCGGACGCGGCTCGACCGTGTAGCGAATCGCGAGGCGGTCGGCGAACTCGTCGACGACGCCCCGGGTGCGGGCGCTGGTCGGCGCGTTGTCGACGACCAGGACGTCGAAGCCGCGGTACTCCTGCTCGGTGAGGCTGGCCAGGCAGGCGCGGAGCTCGTCCGGGTGCTCACGGGTGCAGATCACGACGGTGACCGGCGGGGCGAACGCGAGCGCGCGGGCTCGCCCGGCCAGGAACGGAGGAGTCCTGATCGGCGGGGTGCCGTCCGAGGTGAGTGCGTCCGGTTCGAGCCCGACCTGGGCGAGCCGCCGGGCGAGCGCGTCCGGGGCGGCGTTCCGAGCGGCGGCCAGCACCTCGTCGGGGCGAAGGCCGGTGGGTGGGATGTCGACGGTCACCATCGCGAGCGGCTCGGTGAAAAGCCGAACGACGAGCCAGGCCTGTTCGCGGCGAGTTCCGGACGCGTCAAAAGCCGCGACCGTCGGCAACGGCCCAGACAGCTCGACGTCCAGTACAACGCTCATCGGAACACCCTTCGGGACGGACGAGGCGTTGCACATTCGTGGGCCCTGGAGCGGCTCGGAGTGTGCAACGCTTCGGCTAGGTCAGCTGGTGGCCCAGGTGGGCGGCGGTCAGCCGGGCGACGCGCCAGGCGGGCTGCAGGGCGCGCTTGGCGACCGGTGCGAAGCCCGGTTCCCCACACTCGACCAGGCGGCGTACGTCCGCCGGCGTCGAGCCGGGGCCGGGCTGCAGACGTGGCAGCGCGAACCGGTCGTCGGCGGGGCGGGCCAGCCGTCGTCCGATCATGCAGGCGTTCGCATAACCCGCGTCGGCGACCGCCCGCCGCACCCGACGGCTGGAGTAGCCGTGCGGATAGCAGAACGACCGCACCGGCACCCCGAGCCGCCCGGCCAACTCGCCGCGGCTGCGGACGAGCTCGGCCACCAGTACCTCGGCCGGCAGCGTGTCCATCGGACGGTGCTGCCGTGAGTGGCTACCGATCTCGACACCGGCCGCGGCGAGCGCGGTGAGCTGGTCCCAGTCCAGGTACCCGTCGGTGCCGACGGTGCCGGTCGGGACGTAGAGCGTCGCTCGGGCGCCGTACTCGGCCAGCACCACGGCGGCGTTGAGGAAGTCGGCGTAGCCGTCGTCGAACGTCAGCGCCACGATCGGACGATCGGCGTCGGCGGCCTTGGCGGACAGCGCCTCGCTCAGCCCGAGTAGCTCCCACCCGTCGGCGGTCAGCGTCGCGATCTGACGGCGGAAGTCGGCCACCGGCACTCGCAACGGGTCCGGCACCGGGTCCGGAGTCGCCGGGATCCCGTGGTACATCAGGATCGGCAGCGCGCTCATCGGGACCGCACCAACCCGAGCGCGAACCCGAGCCCGGTCGTCGCCACCCCGGCCAGCACCATGCCGGCTTTGGCGAGTCCCACGGCGTCGCCCTGCCGTAGGTAGGCGCGGATGCCCTGGGGCAGCACCCGACGCAGGTAGTTGCTCTCCTCCGACAGCGCCTCGGCGCGGTCGGACCGGCTCCGGGTGAGCGTGGCGAGCCCGGCCTTGCCCCGTCCTTCCAGCCAGCAACGGCGCAGGAAGAAGGCCACACCGGATCGGTCAGCGGGCACGTGGTGACGGATCACCGCGCTCGGGACGTGCAGCCAGAGCGCGCCGGGCGCGGTCCGGGCCATCCGGAGGCACAGTTCGGTGTCCTCGGGTTCGGACAGATCGCCGACCTTCCCGAAGTCGGCACGGAATCCACCGACCGCGACGAAGACCTCCCGGCGGACGATCATGCTGGCGGCCCAGACGTTCCGGACGGGGTACGGCTCGGGGCTGGTCGCGGGCCGCGTCGCTCCGATCACCCAGCCGAACTCACGGGGGAACCAGCGCGGTTCGGCCTGGTGCCACACCGGCAGGATGCGACCACCGGCACCGACCACCCGCTCCGCTCCGGGTGCGGTGAGCGGTGCGACGAGGGCCGAGAGCCAGCCCGGGTCGGCGTAGGTGTCGTCGTCGAGGAACACGACCAGCGGTGTGGTCGCGGCCAGACCGATCGTGTTCCGGGAGCCGGACGCGCCGCGCTGGTGCTGGTTCTCCACCACCGCGATCTCGTCGCCGTAGTGCTGGGTCAGACGCTGGTAGAGCGCGGGGTTGTGGTCGACGGCGACCACGATCCGGTGCGGGTGGTCCTGTGCTTGCACCGAGGCGATCGTCTCGATCAGCAGGTTCCAGCGCGCCTCGGAGTAGCAGGCGATGCCGACGGTCACCGGGATCGCCGGGATGCCGGTCATCAGGCAGCGCCCTGCAGGCGGGCAGGCGTCGGGGCGAGAGGGGTCACGACCGGGGCATCGACCGGGACCGGAACCACCTGAGCGTTCGTGGTGGACGCCGCGCGGACCGGCAGCCCTCGGCTGAACCGCTCGCGCACGATCGTGACGAGGACCCGCCAGCCGTCGCGGAACGTCCGGAGGTTGCTCTCGCCGTGCAGCCGGTCGTACTCGAAGCTCGGTACCTCGGCGATGACCATGCGCGACCGGGCCACCCGGATGTTGATCAGCGTCTCGACCTCGAAACCGTCGCCCCAGCGGGCCTCGGCGGTGTGCGCGGACGCCAGGCCGAAGGACCGGATCGCGCTCCTGCGGAAGGCGTTGTAGCCGTAGCAGAGGTCGGTGTAGTGGGTCCGGAAGAGGACGTTGGTGAGCGTGTTCAGGCCCCAGTTGCCGACCTGGCGCAGCCGGCTGATGTCGTCGCTGCCGCCGCCGGTGACGAACCGGCTGCCCTTGACGTAGTCCGCGCCGTTGTCGAGCTCGGCCACGAACGCCTCGATCTCCGCCGGGTCCATCGAACCGTCGGCGTCGATCATGACGACGTAGTCGCCGGTGGCGGCCTCGAAGCCGGCGGCGAGCGCGTTGCCCTTGCCGCGGCGGGTCTGGCGGACGACCCGGGTGTCCGGCCGGACCGCGAGGGCGGCCTCGACGGTCCCGTCGACCGAGTCGGCGTCGACCAGGACGACCTCGTCGATGTAGTGCGGCAGGGCACCGAGCACGATCGGGATGTTGCGCGCCTCGTTCATCGTGGGAATGACCACGCTGATCGTGTGCCGGGTCGGACGCTCGGTTAACTTCGCGGCCTTCTGGAACATCGCCGATCTCCCCTGCCCTTGAGTTCGTCGCAAGGGAAGAGCACTCAGAGTGATGCCCTGATACGGCGGATTTCTGCGACGGCCGTCACAGTGGCGCAGTGGAGAGACACTGGAGGCATGCCCCTCATACGGCTGGTACTCAACGTCCTGTGGCTGGTCCTCGCCGGCTTTTGGCTGGCAGTGGGCTACGCCATCGCCGGTTTGATCTGCTTCCTGCTCATCGTGACGATCCCGTTCGGGGTCGCGTCCTTCCGCATCGCCGGTTATGTGCTCTGGCCGTTCGGCCGGGAGATGATCCGTAAGCCCGGCGCGGGAGCCGGTGCAGCATTACTCAACGTGATCTGGTTCGTCGTCGCCGGGTGGTGGCTGGCGCTGGGTCACCTCTTCACCGCGGCGGCGCTCGCGGTGACCGTCATCGGGCTGCCGTTGGCGTGGGCCAACCTGAAGCTGATCCCGATGTCACTGGTGCCGTTCGGTCGCGAGGTGGTCGACAGCGACCGGCTGATCGCGGTGCCCGTGCTGCAGCCGCAGCACTGATCGCAGGGTTCGGGTGGCCACCGTCAGCCAGAGCACGGTGAGCAACCCGAACAGTGCGATTGCGGCGGCCACCAGCAACTGCGAGCCGGTGCTGGTGGCCAGCCCGGTCGTCCCGGTCACGAGCGTCCCGACCGGGAACGTGAAGCTCCACCAGGGCAGACCGAACGGCATGCCTTGCCGGAGCGCGCGGAGCGTCAGTGCCGCCGCCAACGCGAGCCAGAACATCGCGAAACCCCACACCGGCACCCCGAACAGCAGCGCAAACACCGGGGCAGCAGGGAGCGCGTCCCGGGCGGCCTCGGCCAGGAGGTGCGCTGCGGTGATCGATTGGCCGAGCGGGCCGAGGACGATCCAGAGCGTCGGGGTCGTTCCGGCCGGCATCGGCGGTCGAGTGAGCAACCGTCCCCACAAGTGGGCGACGACCAGGAACGCCGCCAGGAGGCTCGCGCCGAACAGCGCGTAGGACACCAGGAGGAGTTCGCTACCGAACGAGACGTGCGGAGCCAGCAGCGCTCCGTTCGCCGCCGACACCATCGGCGGCACGACCGGCATCAGCCAGCCGCCGAACACCGCGTCCGGCCCCAGGCGATGACGGGTGATCATCAGGTACGGCACGAGGACCGCCGTCGCCAGGCCCATCGCGGTGCCCACCGACCACAGGACCACGTCGACCGCGACGGCGAGCGGCAGCGGGATCCAGTCGGAGCCGAGCAGTAGGGTGCCGCCCCCGACGGTCATCAGCGCCATCGGCGGAGCGCCGTAGAACTGCACCATCACCGGGTCGGCGACGTGCGCACGGGCGCGCCTCCACTCCTTTGCGGACGCGACGCAGAGCGCGACGAGCAGGACGGCGGCGAGGAGCCAGACGAGCCGCGCGGCGGGGCGGAGCCCGGGTACGTCGACCGGCAGTCCGGCCGCCGCGACGGCGACGATGCCGGTGCCCATCACGGCCGCGAACCAGTTCGGCCCCCACCCACCGGCCCGAATGTCCGCCGCAGAGGTGGGCGCCGCGGCGGCAGGCGCGGGCCTGGACGCAGGCGATGCGGGCGCGAGGGCCGCAGGCGCCGGCGTCGGCGCGAGGGGTGGAGTGAGCGTCGTCGCGCGACTGCTGGCGGCTGCGCCCCGTCGCACGACGGGGCGCAGGGACGGGGCCGTACGGGAGCGCGTTCTCACGGGCTCCAGCGTCAGGCCCCACCGGCCGGGGCGGTAGCCGTCGATCACCGCTGAACTCATAAGCTGCGGTTATGCCGCTCCCGCAGCTCTTCGCCGATCTCGGCAGCTTCGACCTGCTGCTCTCGGTCGCCCGGCTGGGGAGCGTCGGCCAGGCAGCCCGCGAGCACGGCGTCTCCCAGCCCGCGGCGAGCGCACGCCTACGCCAACTCGAGCGGCGCCTCGGGATCGCGTTGCTCAACCGCACGCCGCGCGGCTCGACGCTCACCAGCGAGGGCGCGCTCGTCGCCGACTGGGCGCGCACCGCCATCGAGGCCGCTGAGGCCCTCGCGGCCGGGGCCGGCGCGCTCCGGACCGCCCACGACAGCACGCTCCGCGTCGCGGCGAGCCAGACCGTAGCCGAGTACCTACTGCCCGGCTGGCTGGTCGCGGTACGCGCCGCCCACCCCGAGCTCGGCGTCCGCCTGGACGCGGTGAACTCCGCCGACGTCGCGAGGCGGGTACTCGCCGGTGAAGTCGACCTGGGCTTCGTCGAGGGCCCCGACCTGCCGGCCGGATTGCACGCCGAGACGGTCCAGGACGACCGGTTGGCAGTCGTCGTCGCACCCGGACATCCCTGGACGCGACGCCGACGCGGGATCTCGGTCGCGGAGCTCGCCGCCGCCTCGCTGGTCTCCCGGGAGGCGAACTCCGGGACGCGCCGGGCACTGGAGAGCGCACTGCACGCCGCCGGGGCAACCACGATCGCGCCGCCGCTGCTCGAGCTCTCGTCGACCACCGCGATCAAACACGCGGTCGCGGCCGGCAGCGGGCCCGCGGTGCTGAGCTCGCTGGCGATCGCGGGAGAACTCGGCACCGGCGCCCTGGTCGAGATCGGCGTGAAGGCCGAACCCGGAGCGCCCCCGCTCGAGCTGCGGCGCCGGCTCCGCGCGGTCTGGCCGACCGGCCAACCTCTCTCCGGCCCGGCACGGGACCTGTACGCGATCGCCCGGAAGTAGCCGCCTGTGGTGGTGCGGCGCCACCCGTGATCCCGCGCCGGTCCGAAGTGCACCGTGCTCGTTCCTGAGTATTCACTCAGAGAACCGTGATCGCTGCCCTCAGTGGTTGCCGCCCGGGGTCGGAACGACAAGAATGTAAGCCACGTGTTCTGGCCGACCTGTCGGCGATGACGCGTGTTCATCGGCGTGCGCACGGTGGGATGGTGGCAGGACGTGCTCGACTTCGGCTTCTCGTTAGCGATCGCCGCGGTCGCGATCGTCCTCACGATTGCCCTGGCCAGCGCGCTCTTACCGGTCGGCGCAGGTCTCGGCGGCGTCGCCGTCACGTTCCTCGGGCTCACCGGTGCGCTCTCCGGATACTCCGCCTGGCGCTGGGTTCGCTGGGTGAGGTCGCGAGTGGAGCGCATGCACTGGTCGGTCACCGCAGCGTTCGGCGCAGCGGCAACCTCCTCCGAGCTGTACGCGATGACGCGGTTGGCAACCGATTCGCTGGTCGGCATGCCTCAGCAGCTCGCCGGGCTGGCCGGATTCAGCCTCCTCGCGGCGATCACGGTGGCCGTCACCGGCGTCACCAGCCTCGGCCAGTACCAGCGCGCGATGACCGACCAGATGCTCGCCCGATGGGCCGAGCGTCGCCTGAGCCGCCTCTCCGCCGGCGCCCTCACCGCCGCCTGAGTCACCCCCTCCGAGGGCCCGCACCGCCGCGACATCGCACTCGCCCCACTCGCGCACGGCCGCCGTAGCCGCGGATGTCGCGCCCTCAGGGCAGCGCACACAGTGGTTGTCGCGCCCTC
>NZ_BAAAYN010000095.1:0-167 GCF_039536245.1 Cryptosporangium minutisporangium
GTGAAATTAGGCAAGCCACTCAGGTTATTCATGAGCTTGAAGGTCAAAGTAACGAGATATCAAAAGTTCTTGACGTTATACGAGGGATCGCCGAGCAAACGAATTTGTTGGCACTCAACGCAGCAATTGAGGCCGCGCGTGCTGGTGAGCAGGGGCGTGGTTTTGCT
>NZ_BAAAYN010000095.1:181-769 GCF_039536245.1 Cryptosporangium minutisporangium
GTCTTGCTGCTCGCACACAGCAATCGACAACGGATATTCAAAGCATGATCAGCGCTCTACAAGAGCGAGCGCAATCCGCTGTTACAGTCATGGAGCAAAGTAGTCGGCAAGCGCACACGAGTGTAGCTCACGCAGAGGAAGCAGCTACAGCTCTTGATGGAATTGGCCAACGCGTTAACGAAATTACCGACATGAACGCGCAAATAGCGACTGCGGTCGAGCAGCAGGGAGCAGTAAGTGAAGACATAAACCGCAGTATTATCAATATACGCGATGCTGCTGATACCAATGTACAGACCGGGCAGAATAATTTGCAAAGTGCGAAATCTGTCGCTCAGTTAACTAGCGCTCTGAGCGAACTGGCAAAACAGTTTTGGGAAAAACGAGGATAACGCTTTTCAGTATCTCGACAGGGATAACTTACTTTACCATCGGTTATCCCTTTTAGCCGCACAAATTTTAGCCATGGCTTTTCAGGAAGTCAGGGCTATCAGAATGGCCTTAGAAAGCCTAGTCAAAGAGCTGTCACGAGAACACCGTTAGCTTAGCGTACGATTTTTTCCGAATTCTGCGGTTCCCCCATATTGA
>NZ_BAAAYN010000096.1 GCF_039536245.1 Cryptosporangium minutisporangium
GGGTGCTGGTCGTTGTTTGAGAACTGCACAGTGGATGCGAGCATCTTATCTTTGTGGTCAAGTTGTTAAGGGCGCACGGTGGATGCCTTGGCACCAGGAGCCGATGAAGGACGTGGGAGACCGCGATAGTCCTCGAGGAGCTGTCAACCGAGCTGTGATTCGAGGGTGTCCGAATGGGGAAACCCGGCAGCAGTTATGTGCTGTCACCCGCACCTGAACACATAGGGTGTGTGGAGGGAACGTGGGGAAGTGAAACATCTCAGTACCCACAGGAAGAGAAAACAATAGTGATTCCGTGAGTAGTGGCGAGCGAAAGCGGATGAGGCTAAACCGTTGACGTGTGATACCCGGCAGGGGTTGCGTCGGCGGGGTCGTGGGACGGCGATTGATCGGTCTGCCGGCTGGTCGGGAAGTAAGAAAGTCATGTGTTAGTCGAAGGTTCTGGGAAGGACCGGCGTAGAGGGTGAGACTCCCGTAGACGAAAACTCATGATCTTCCTTTTGTTGTTCCCAAGTAGCACGGGGCTCGTGAAATCTCGTGTGAATCTGGCGGGACCACCCGCTAAGCCTAAATACTCCCTGGTGACCGATAGTGCACTAGTACCGTGAGGGAAAGGTGAAAAGTACCCCGGGAGGGGAGTGAAATAGTACCTGAAACCGTGTGCCTACAAGCCGTCGGAGCCTAGCGACCTTTGGGTTGTGGTGACGGCGTGCCTTTTGAAGAATGAGCCTGCGAGTTAGTGGTACGTGGCGAGGTTAACCCGTGTGGGGTAGCCGTAGCGAAAGCGAGTCCGAATAGGGCGTTTGAGTCGCGTGCTCTAGACCCGAAGCGGAGTGATCTATCCATGGGCAGGGTGAAGCGCCGGTAAGACGGCGTGGAGGCCCGAACCCACCAGGGTTGAAAACCTGGGGGATGACCTGTGGATAGGGGTGAAAGGCCAATCAAACTCCGTGATAGCTGGTTCTCCCCGAAATGCATTTAGGTGCAGCGTTGCGTGTTTCTTGCCGGAGGTAGAGCACTGGATGGCCTAGGGGGCCCACAAGCTTACTGAAGTCAGCCAAACTCCGAATGCCGGTAAGTGAGAGCGTGGCAGTGAGACTGCGGGGGATAAGCTTCGTAGTCGAGAGGGAAACAGCCCAGATCTCCAGCTAAGGCCCCTAAGCGTGTGCTAAGTGGGAAAGGATGTGGAGTCGCAGAGACAACCAGGAGGTTGGCTTAGAAGCAGCCACCCTTTAAAGAGTGCGTAATAGCTCACTGGTCAAGTGATTCCGCGCCGACAATGTAGCGGGGCTCAAGTACACCGCCGAAGCTGAGGCATTTACACGATTATCCTGGCGTCATCTCCTGCGGGACTGGTGTTGGGTGTGTGGATGGGTAGGGGAGCGTCGTACGGCGGAGGAAGCGGCAGAGTGATCTAGTCGTGGACGCCGTGCGAGTGAGAATGCAGGCATGAGTAGCGAATGACGGGTGAGAAACCCGTCCGCCGAATGACCAAGGGTTCCTGGGCCAGGCTAATCCGCCCAGGGTGAGTCGGGACCTAAGGCGAGGCCGACAGGCGTAGTCGATGGACAACGGGTTGATATTCCCGTACCCGCGAAGGATCGTCCCTGACGAGGCACATTTCATGCTAACCACTCAAGAGCCGGCGAGTCTTCGGACGAGCGGGAAGGCGACTGGGAACCTGGTGTGTAGTAGTCAAGCGATGGGGTGACGCAGGAAGGTAGCTCATCCCGGTGAATGGTGGTGCCGGGCTAAGGGTGTAGGACGAGGCATTGGCAAATCCGTGCTTCATATAGTCTGAGACCTGATGGGGAGCCGTTGTGGCGAAGTGAGTGATCCTATGCTGCCGAGAAAAGCCTCTAGCGAGATCCGAGCGGCCCGTACCCTAAACCGACACAGGTG
>NZ_BAAAYN010000097.1 GCF_039536245.1 Cryptosporangium minutisporangium
AAACAGTGTGCGCCGGGAGACCGGTTAGAGATCAAGGGGTGAAAGTCCCCGACCATTGAAGGACCAGCAATCCACAAGGTCCCCGAGTCATGCGTTGCATACCGCGAGGTATGGGGCGAAGCGTTGACAGGGGTGTTGACAGGCCAGCCATTGAGCCACGAAATGTATANCCCCATGGACCGGGGGGGGTCTGAGACCCTGGCATGTCAATACGATCTCTACGCGGGAACCGGGAGATCTCCCCTCTGACCATCTGCCAGTGTCGGAGATGGCCCGCACCGGGAAGACGAGGAGTCATAGCCGGTGATGTACGGAGAGGAGAAGTCGGACTCGCTCATAGTAGCGGCGAAGCAGGCGAACAACCCGAAAGGAGCGGAGTCAGTGGAGCGAAGGAGCGGGGCCAAGGGGAACGCGGAACAGCCACACATGCGCCGGACACAGAGCCGGGAAAGCATGTCACAGAGGCTGTCACGCGTGCGGGAAGCTGCGAAGCAGCGGAAGAAAGAACGGTTTACAGCATTGTTCCACCTGCTGACAGTCGAAGCACTGGAAGCCGCATTCCTCTCCCTGAGCAGGAAAGCGGCCGCCGGAGTGGATGGCATCAGGTGGATGGACTACGCCGGAAACATGAAGAACAACATAACAGATCTGCACCGGAGGCTACATCAGGGCAGCTACAGGGCGCAGCCCGGCAGGCGTCACTACATCCCAAAAGCGGATGGAAAACAACGCCCGCTCGGCATCGCCTCGCTGGAGGACAAGATCGTCCAGTATGCGCTGGTGAAAATCCTGAACGCAGTCTATGAAAACGACTTTATGGGGTTCTCATACGGGTTCAGACCCGGGCGAAGCCAGCACGATGCACTGGACGCACTGGCCACAGGGCTGGTACGCACTAACGTAAACTGGGTACTGGATGCCGACATCAGTCAGTTCTTCGACAGGGTGAGCCACGAATGGCTGATCAGGTTCACAGAGCATCGGATCGGCGACCGGAGGGTAATCAGGCTCATACGTAAGTGGCTCACAGCCGGGACGTCGGAGGAGGGTCAATGGCGAGCAACGGAGGAAGGCACCCCACAGGGTGCGGTCATCTCACCGCTGCTGGCAAACATATACCTCCACTACGTCTTCGATCTGTGGGCGCATCAGTGGCGACGTCGCTATGCCACAGGCAATGTGGTAATGGTCAGATACGCCGATGACATCGTCATCGGGTTCGACAAACGATACGATGCCCGGCGCTTCCGTATAGCCATGCAGCGCAGACTGAGGGAGTTCGGACTCACGGTTCACCCGGAGAAAACCCGTCTGATGGAGTTCGGCCGCTTCGCTGCCGAAAACCGTGCCATCAGGGGAAAAGGCAAACCAGAAACGTTCAACTTCCTCGGGTTCACGCACATCAGCGGGAAAGATCGCAACGGCAGGTTCATGCTGATACGAAAGACCCGCCGGGATCGGATGACGGCAACTCTGAAAGCCATCAAAGACGGTCTGCGAAGGCGCTGGCATTACTCAATCCCCGAACAGGGAAAATGGCTCAGGAGAGTGGTTCAGGGATACCTGAACTATCACTCGGTACCGGGCAACTTCCCCACCATGCAGAAGTTCAGGACACACGTAACAAACCTCTGGCGCCGGGCGCTCAGGCGCAGGAGCCAGAAGGATGATACGACCTGGACGAAAGCAAACAAACTGGCAGCCGCATGGCTACCAAGGGTTCGGGTTCTTCATCCATGGCCTGTGGAGCGGTTCACCGCCAGACACCCGAGGCAGGAGCCCGGTGCGTAAATCGCGCACGCCGGGATCTGTGCGGGGGGTATCCGGTAACGGGTATCCCTACCGCGACATATTTAACAGCGTGACGATAATCCAGATCGCATGCCTTAAGAACATTTTGAGTAAATAAAGGTGTTCAAAA
>NZ_BAAAYN010000098.1 GCF_039536245.1 Cryptosporangium minutisporangium
GGGTCGTTGATCAGCAGGCCGAGAATGCCCTTGCCGTGCGGCGGATCGCCGATCGTCAGCCGGGTCTGCGTGTCGATCCCGATCGTGATGAACTCCACCAGCAGCCGCTCGGAGTCCGAGCCGCCGTCCGAGCCCGAGGCGCCGTCCGAGGGCAGCACGCCGAGCGCGGCGTAGCGGGCGTCGGCGAGCTCCGCGGACAACTCGACGATCCGCCGGAGGGTGTCGGGCAGGCTCAGGTCGCTGGCGATCGACACCACCGCGTCCAGCAGGCGGTGCAGCCGCGACTGCGTACTGAGCAAGTCCTCGGCCCGCACGACCAGCTCTCGCAGGAGCGAGTCCAGACGGAGCCGCGCCAGCGAGGGCACCTCACCGTCGTGGAAGACGTCGGGCCGCCGGTCGTCGGTCACACGCTTCTCCCTGCCTTCCGCCTCGATCGAAGCCTAGGGCACGCCGGTGCGAGACTCTCGACCCGAATGAGCCGCCCCGGCGGGTCGGAGGGACATCCGACCCGCCGGAGCGGCGGTCTGGGGGGCATCGGTCGAGCGTGGCCCGACCGGATCGGTCAGTCGTCCCGGTCCGGCACCAGGACCTCCGGTACCGGACGCCGTGCGGTGGGGCTGTGGGCGAGCCCGTACCCCACCCGCAGCAGCATCTGCGGGGTTCCGCCGCCGCAGAGCGTGCCCAGCCGGCCCCGGGTGGACGGCACCTCGATCGGCTGCGAGTACAGGGACGCGGTCAGCCCCGACGCGGTGGCGCGCAGCAGTACGTGCTGCAAGGCCTGACCAGCACGGACCTCGTCGTAGCGACTGTCGCCGGTCGTGGTCAGCACGGCCAGGCACGGGTCGCTCTCGTAGCGTCGCGCCGGACCACCGCCGAAGTCGCGCCGCCGCAGCCGCTCGTCCGGGTGCGGACGCCCGGCCAGGCGGTCCTCGCGGACCCCGTCCTCGGAGCTCGTCCCGCCGCGTGTCCACGCGCGCTGCTCCGCCGCGTACCCGGCGCGCCGGTCGAGCTCCTCGTCGGCCTCCCGCACCAGCGCCATGGCCTCACCGACGGCGCGGGGATCCAGGACGGTGAGCCGCCCCGCCTCGTCCTCGGCCGCCCGGGTCAGGGCGGTCAGCGCGCTCGTCGGCACCGCCGTGTCCAGATAGGGCCGCCGGTTCGTGTGCCGTCGCGGGATCGCGGCCGCGAGTTCTCGCTCTCCCGGCGTCGGCGGCCGCTCGTTCGCCGGGCGCACCCGCACCAGCAGGTGGTCCTCGTCCGGTTCGGGGAACGACTCCGCCTCGGCGCGCCAGCCGAGCAGCGCGTAGCCCAGACGGACGTTGTACGCGGCCGCGCCGAGCGCGATCCGNGCGCGCGGTCGAGGTCGGCGAGCACGTCCACCGCGTCGCCGTGCCGGCG
>NZ_BAAAYN010000099.1 GCF_039536245.1 Cryptosporangium minutisporangium
AAGGAAAATAGGGTTTTGTTGAATAAATCGAACTTTTGCTGAGTTGAAGGATCAGATCACGTATCTTCCCGACAACGCAGACCGTTCCGTGGCAAAGCAAAAGTTCAAAATCACCAACTGGCCCACCTACAATAAAGCCCTCATCAACCGTGGCTCCATAACTTTCTGGCTGGATGATGAAGCTATTCAGGCCTGGTATGAGTCAGCAACACCTTCTTCACGAGGCAGACCTCAGCGCTATTCTGACCTTGCCATCACGACTGTGCTGGTCATTAAACGCGTATTCAGGCTGACCCTGCGCGCTGCGCAGGGCTTTATTGATTCCATTTTTTCTCTGATGAACGTTCCGCTACGCTGCCCGGATTACAGCTGTGTCAGCAGGCGGGCAAAGTCGGTTAATATCAGTTTCAAAACGCCCACCCGGGGTGAAATCGCACACCTGGTAATTGATTCCACCGGGCTGAAGGTCTTCGGTGAAGGCGAGTGGAAAGTCAAAAAGCATGGCCAGGAACGCCGTCGTATATGGCGTAAGCTGCATCTGGCAGTTGACAGTAAAACACATGAAATCATCTGCGCTGACCTGTCGCTGAACAACGTTACGGACTCAGAGGCCTTCCCCGGGTTAATCCGGCAAACCCACCGGAAAATCAGGTCAGCCGCCGCCGATGGAGCTTACGATACCCGGCTCTGTCACGATGAACTGCGGCGTAAGAAAATCAGCGCGCTTATCCCGCCCCGAAAAGGTGCGGGTTACTGGCCCGGTGAATATGCAGACCGTAACCGTGCAGTGGCTAATCAGCGAATGACCGGGAGTAATGCGCGGTGGAAATGGACAACAGATTACAACCGTCGCTNGGCGATGTACCGGGTAAAACAGCTGTTCGGGGGTTCACTGACGCTGCGTGACTACGATGGTCAGGTTGCGGAGGCTATGGCCCTGGTACGAGCGCTGAACAAAATGACGAAAGCAGGTATGCCTGAAAGCGTGCGTATTGCCTGAAAACACAACCCGCTACGGGGGAGACTTACCCGAAATCTGATTTATTCAACAAAGCCC
>NZ_BAAAYN010000100.1 GCF_039536245.1 Cryptosporangium minutisporangium
TGCCGGAGCTGGCCGCGGTGCCGCCGGACGAGCGGCGCCCGGGTTCGCCGGACGAGCGGCGGCCGGGTTCGCCGAGGTCGCCGGGCGAGCGGCGTCTGAGGCCGTCGGGGTCGCGGCTGTCGGCGGGGGAGCCGTCGGGCGTGGGCTGGCCGCACGCGGTGCGGTCGGGGACGCGGCTGCGGCGGCGAGGGCGGCGGCACGCGCCGCCAGCGCAGCGTTCACCACCACCCACTGCACCCGGTGACGAGTCACCGCCGCACCCAACCGGGTCCACAGGTCGGCGTTCCGGTCGTCGGCGACTGCGCCCTGGGTGCGCGCCGCCACCCCGTCACGGACGTACTCGTTGTCGGTGAGCACCTGGACGGCCGTCGGCCGGGTCAGGCACTCCAGCGCGCTGACGACCGCCAGGAGACTCATCCGGTCCCGCGTCACTCCGGCCTCGACGCCGGACAGCTCGCGCTGCGAGTCACCGTGCGTCAGCAGCGCACCCCACCCGCCCGCTCCCGGCGACGTGCCCCCGGACCCGGACGCGTAGATGACGACCCGCTTGTCGTCGGCGGGTGCAGCCTGGTCGACCACGCATTGCCTCCTGAAAGTTCCGCGGCCACCGGTTGTCCAGGGCCCCGGGAAGTCCCGGGCTCCCGGGCGCACCGGTTCGGCCCTCGTCATGATGCCCGGTGACCTCCAGGGACGCTTCGCGAGGCTTGGCCCGCGCGCCGTCGAACCGATGCTCTCGAATTCACATGGGTCTCACCTGTCCCGTCAATATTCATCGAAAACGTCGATCCACTCCTACCTGGACGCTAGGGTCGCAGCGCTGCGACGACGCAGGGGCCGGGCGTCAACTGAAGAGCGGACCGACAGGACGGTTATGTCTTCCCACGCGCACCCCTCCGCAGGCGGCACGCCCGGACCGAGCGCCCCGACCAGAACCACCCTCGCGGTACCGCAGCGCAAACGCGGCCTTCCCCCGACGATCGCGATGGCGTTCATGGGCGCGGTCGCGACCGGGCCGCTCGCGGTCGTCACCGGCGGTGTCTCCACGATCGTCGGGACGACCGGCGTCATCGGGCTGGGGTTGATCTACGCGCTGGTCGCCGCCGCGCTGATCGCGTTCAGCCTGGCCAGCTCAGCGGTGGTCGGCCACACCGGCATCGCGGCCGGCCTGCACACCTACGTCGCCCGCGGACTGGGGGAGCGGGTCGGCCTCGGCGTGGCCGTGCTGATGGCGGTCTCCTACACCGCCCTCTCCGCCGGGTACTACGGGATCATCGGGTTCGAGATCGCCAATCAGATCGAGGAGAACTCCGGGCGGACCGTGCCGTGGGTGATGCTCGTCGTCCCGGCGCTCGTGCTGGTCGGCTTCCTCGGTACCCGCTCGCTGCGCACGAACGCGATCATCGGCACCGCGGTGCTGGGCGTGCTGATCGCGGCGCACTTCCTGTTCGACCTCACCGCGGTGCGCTTCCCGGCGTCCGGTGGGTTCACCGCTGAGACGCTCGACCCGGTCACGCTCTTCACCGGCGCGGTGGCCGCGGCGGTCGGTTTCTCGGTCACCGCCTACCCCGGTATCGAGACGCCGATGGCGTACGGCGGCGAGCTCGGCGCGACCAGCAGGCAGGTCACCAACGCGACGTACATCGCCGTGGTGATCGCAGGGCTGGCGAACGTCCTCGCGGCGGTCACGGTCACGTCCGCGCTGGGTCCCCAGACGCTCGCCGACGGCGCACTGACCAAGGGCAGCCAGCCGGTCTTCGACTTCCTGACCGTCCATCTGGGTGAGGGCGCGGCCGGTCTGTTCGGCCTGGCCAACCTGGTCGCGGTGTTCGGGGCCAGCTTGATCTTCCACCACGCCGCGTCGCGGTCGATCCGCTCGCTGGCCGCGGCGGGCGTCCTCCCCGCGGGGCTCGCCAAGCGCTCGGCGCGCAGCGGCGCACCGGTGACCGCGTCGTACCTGCAGACCGGCATCGCGGCGGTGGTGCTGCTCGCCTTCGCCGTAGCCGGTGCCGATCCGTTCCGGACCGTGTTCATCATGCTGTCGCACATCGGCTCGGTCGGGGTGTTCCTCTCGCTGGTCGCCGCCGCCGGTGCGGTGATGGTGTTCCTCCTGCGCAGCGACTCGGAAGAGGGCGGTTTCCTCGGCTGGGAAGGCCGTCTCGTCGCGGCGATCGTGGCGGCGCTCTGCGTCGGGGCCGTGGTCGTCTCCGCGCTACTCGAGACCCACGTGCGGCTCGACGTCGCCGGTAGTTCCCTCGTCGTGTGGGTGCCGTCCGTGGTCGTGATCGCCGCACTCCTGACCGGCGTGCTCTGGCCGGCCCGGCGGCGGACCGCGCGGTCGCTGGCCCTGGACGAGGAGGACGAGTACGCGACGCCGGTCTCCGCGTCGCCGGCGCTGGCCCACTTGATCCCGGGCCAACGCACGCCCGTAGACGGAACACCGTACGGACCCGCCCCGACCGGCTCCTACGCGACACCGCCGACGTACCGGCCTGCGTCCGCTCCCGGTGGGGCGCCGTCCAGCTCACCCCGCTCCGGCACCGCCCAGCCGCCGATCCCGCCGCGTCCGAGCCAGCCGTCAGCAGTGCCGGCTCAGCCCGGCGGAGCCCCGCCGTGGCCGACGCAGGGCGCGGGTCGGCCGGGCTCGTAGGGCGCGGGTCGGCCGGGCTCGTAGGGCGCGGGTCGGCCGGGCTCGTACGGCGCGGCGCCGCCGCGGACCGACCGGCCGGACGGACCGGGGCACTGACCGGTCGGCGTCACCGATCAGTCGGGATCACCGATCGGTCGAGAGCAGCGCCGCGATACGTCTGACCAGGTTGCTCGGGGCGAACGGCTTCGTGACGTAGTCGTCGGCCCCGGCCGCCAGACCGGCGTCCACCTCTTCCTGGCCCGCCGACGCGGAGACCATGACGACGAGGGTGTCGCGGATGTCGGCGTCATCGCGCACGGTCTCGCAGACGCTCAGCCCCGAGGTGTCGGGCAGCTTGACGTCGAGCAGCACCAGGTCGGGCCGTTCCGCGCGGAGGAACGCCAGGCCCTCGGCGCCCGTCCGGGTCGTGGTGATCGTGTGGCCGGCGTCTCGCAGCTTGCGCGCCATCAACTCGCGCATGTCCGGTTCGTCCTCGACGATAAGGATGCTCGCCACCGGTGCCCCCAGCACGCCGTATCGACGATTCCCACCATTCTATGCATAGGTAGTAAATGGTGCGAATTAGAAGTGCGGCGTCGCCGCCGTAAGCTGCGCGGATGAGCAGCAGCGACGCGGGATTGGCGGAACTGACGACAGCGACGGCGGAGTTCGCGGCGGCGCGGGATTGGCAGCCCTGGCACACCCCGAAGAACCTGGTGATGGCTCTGTCCGGCGAGGTCGGGGAGCTGACCGCGCTGTTCCAGTGGCTGACGCCCGAGGAGTCTGCTGCGGTCATGGCGGACGAGTCGGTCGCGGCCGACGTCCGGGACGAGATCGCCGACGTCATGCTCTACCTGGTGCAGCTCGCCCGCGTGCTCGACGTCGACCTGGTCGAGGTGGCGACTGCGAAGCTCGCCCGCAACGAGCACCGCTTCCCGGCGCCGTCCCGCGGTTAGCCCGGCGCCGGCGGCGGCGCCCCGCGGCTGGTTCCGCGCCTGCGTCACTCGCCGTACTGTCCGCGCCGGCGGCGGCGCCCCGCGGCTGGTTCCGCGCCTGCGTCACTCGCCGTACTGTCCGCGCCGGCGGCGGCGCCCCGCGGCTGGTTCCGCGCCTGCGTCACTCGCCGTACTGTCCGCGCCGGCGGCGGCGCCCCGCGGCTGGTTCCGCGCCTGCGTCACTCGCCGTACTGTCCGCGCCGGCCCCGGAGTTGCCCTACCGCCCGCGGCGCCGCGGAACCTCTACCGCTCGACGAGTGCCGCGAGGCCGTCGAGGACTCGGGCGAGGCCGAACTCGTACGCGTGCCCCGGGCTGTACGCGGCGTCGTGGGCCGCGCCGGCGGCCGCCCCGACCCGAGCGGCCAGCGGATAGCGCTCCACGTCGAAGACCTGGTCGAGGAGCGGCTGGTTGGCCGCCCACCACTCGCCGTCGCTCAGTGCGCTCTCGTACTTGGCGGCGCGGACGTCCGCCGCGGCGCGGGCACACGTCTCCACGAACCCGAGCACGAACGTCAGCGCCGCGTCCCGCGTCACGTCGTCGAGGTCCAGGCCCTCGAAGGCGGCGAGCTCGTACTCGTACTTGGCCATCAGCCCCGGTCCGAGCGGCGGCCGACTGGTCGCGACGGTGGCGACCCACGGATGCCGCTCGTACAGCGCCCGGTTGTCGTGCGCGATCGCCGCCACCGCAGCCCGCCAGCCGTCCTCCGCCGGAGTCGTCCGGGTCATCTCGGCGTACGCGGCGTCGAGCATCAGGTCGAGCAGTTCGGCCTTGCCGGGCACGTACGTGTAGAGCGTCATCGGGGCGACCGCGAGTTCGGTGGCGACCCGACGCATCGTCACGGCGTCCAGGCCCTCGGCGTCCGCGAGCGCGATGCCGACCGCGATCACCCGGTCCACCGAGAGCGTCGGGCGAGGCCCGCGCGGTGCCTTTCCGTTCGGCGGCGGTTCGCTCTCCGTCGAGCGCCAGAGCAGGGCGAGCGTGCGCGCGGGATCGCCCGCGCTGCTGCGTTCAGTGGCCACGGCTCCATCCTGGCAGGCCGACGCAGTGGCAGGGTTACCTTGTACGTAGTACGGTGTACTGCGTACGATAAAAGCTACTCGAAGGAGACCGCGTTGCGAGTCACCGCGTCCGCCGTGTCGTTGAACGTGGACGACGTCCCCGCGTCCAGTGAGTTCCTGCAGAAGCACTTCGGTTTTCGCGAGGAGATGGCCGCAGACGGCTTCTCGTCGCTGAAGCGCGACGACGCCGCGATGAACGTGATCTTCCTGCGGCGTGGTCTCCCGACGCTGCCCGCCGACTTCCGCGACGTCGGCGCGGCCGGCGTGCTCGTCGTGTTCGTCGTCGACGACCTGGCTGGGGAAGACGCCAGGCTGCGTGCCGAGGGCGTCACGATCACCCACGAGCTCACCGAGGAGCCGTGGGGGGAGCGATTCCTCCAGGTCGCCGACCCCAACGGCGTGATCATCCAGCTCGTCGAGTGGGTCACGCCGAGCTGAGCAGCGCCGGCACGCAGACGGCCCGGGCGGTCCTCCCACCGCCCGGGGCCGTCCGTGCTCCCCGCGTGCCGGCGCGCCCCCGTGCCGCGCCCGCGCGTCAGCGGGAGCGCGACGGTGACGGCGTGGCCGAGGCCGTCGGTGGGACGGTGCCCGACGGCGTGGCCGCGCCCGACGGGGTGGCCGTGCCCGAGGGGGTCGCACCCACCGAGGGCGACGTCGTACCGGTCGGAGGCGCGGTCGGCGTCGCTTCGGTGGGCGTTTCCACTACGTCGGTCGGTGGGGCGGGAAGAAGGCCGGGAAGCCGCTCCGCCACCGGCGCCGAGCCGTCCTCGCAGTACACGGACGGCGGCTGGTTCAGCGAGCGCGGGTAAACGTTCTCGGCGACTCCGCCGTCCGCCCGGGTGCGCGGCACGTACTCGCACGACGACGGCAGCAGGATCGGGTTGCCGTGCTGGTCGAACACCTGGGCGTCGCGGATCAACTGTCCGTCCGGCCCGTAGACCCGCAGGTCCGTCGCGCTCTCCAGCGGGCCTCCGGAGTAGTAGTAATCCGCCTGCCCCCCGTAGTTCGGACCGCTCGTCGACATGACGATGCCCAGGCCGACGAACCCGACGAACAACCCGCCGGCCAGCACGGCGCGGCGTCCCCAGCGTCCGAAGCCGTCGCTGCGTCGGCCGAGCCAGACGGATCCGTACGCGGCCGCGGCCGCAAAGAGGAGGAACACGACCGTCTCACTGCCGCCGTCGGGCAGTGGCCCGCGGAAGTTGCCCCACAACATCGCGGTCAGCACCACCGCCGCGAAGTACCCGCGCAGTACCCACCAGCCGGGGCGCAGCTCCGGCAGGAAGGCGCGGAACCGCCGGTACGCCGGCATGCCGTCGAGTCGGGTCCGTGCCCGGTCGATGAGAGTCCGGACCTTCTTCGGAACCGCAGTGTCCGGTGCCGGGCCGAGGCCAGCTGAAATGCGTAACTCGGCCGCGTACGCCTCCGGCCGTCCGAGCCGCTCGACCAGCGCCGCCTCGGTCAACGTGTCCGGTGTCTCGGCGTCGATGTCGGCGAGATGCGCGGAGAGGTCGTCGATGAGCTCGTTCCGCTCGTCGTCCGGCAGGTCGGCCAGGGCGGCACGGACCCGCTGGAGATAGCGGTCCGCCTCGGTGCCGACGGTTGGTGCGGTCATGCCACTGCCTCCCCGCGCAACAGGTCGTCCATGGTCCGGGCGAAACCGGCCCAGATTTTTGTCGACTCGGCGAGCTGGAGCCGGCCGGCGTCGGTGATGCCGTAGTACTTGCGGTGCGGGCCTTCCTCGCTCGGAACAACGTACGACGTCAGGCATCCGGCCTGGTAGAGACGCCGAAGCGTCCCGTAGACCGAGGCATCGCCGACGTCGGCGAGCCCGGAGCCACGCAACCGGCGCAGCACGTCGTACCCGTAACCATCCGCGTCCCGGATCACGGCGAGTACCGCGAGATCGAGCACGCCTTTGAGCAACTGTGTGGTGTCCACGCTCACCTCCTGCGGACGGGACACTACTGCGCAATGCGCTATACCGGCAAGAGTGGCGCCGTGTAGGCGTTCACTCCGCTGGTCAGGCCGGTGGAGCCGAGGGCCGGTCGTCGACCCGCAGCACTCGCCCGCGGCGGCGTCCGTCCGCGGATGAGGCGGCCGATACTCCGGAGTCGACGATCCACAGCGCGCCGTCGGCGGGGTGGTACCGCAGGGCCACCGGATCGGCGAACGCGGACGTGTGCAGCACGTGCTGCGCCCCGTCGGTGGTCCGGACCAAGACGATCGCGCACCCGGCCGAGCGCGGGCCGGTCTCCAGCGCCACCGTGACCACCCGTCCTGCCGAAGCCGGGTCGACGTCGAGCGCGGTGGCGCTGACACCGCCCGGAAACGCGGTCAGCGGCCGCTCCGGACGGGGCAGCTCGTCGTGATTGGCCAGCACGAACGTCGGGATGCTGCCGTCGCTCGGCCGGTACGCGGGGTCGGTGACGGGCCGGCCGCCGAAGTAGTCCGGCCACCCGTACCAGGCTGCGTCCCGCACCTCCCAGAGGAAGTCCGGGACCCCGCCGATCGGCCGGCTGCCCCGGTCGTCGGCGCCTTGGTCGATCGCGATCAGCCGACCGTCCGGCAGGAAACGCAGGCCGAACGGGTTGCGGAGGCCCCAGCAGACCAGTTCGACGCCGGAGCCGTCCGGATCGGCGCGGTGGACGGCCGCGGTCGCCAACGGCCAGCCCCACAGTCGGGCGCCGAGGATGTGGGTGTCCGCCTGCACCACCTCGCCGAACGGGGAGAACGGGCCGGTGAGCCGCTCGGTGGTCGGGTCGTCGGAGTGCGGATCGGAGGTGCGCACCCGGACGTTGCGCAGGACGATGTCGTACCCCGGAACGTCGAGGACCGCGGGTTGCCTGGCCTGCCAGCCGTTGGCCAGCGTGTCCAGACCGATGATCCCGGTGTTGGTGAGCGCACCCAGTCCGAAGTAGAGCTTGCCGTCCGGTCCGAACGTGACCTCGCCGACGTGGTGGTCCCCGCCGGGCAGGTCGGTGAGCACGTGCGTCACCGAGCCGTCCGGGTCGAGGCGACTGATCCGGCCGGGCGGACCGCCCTGGGAGACCCACAGCGATCCGCCGCGGAACGCCAGCCCGGTGATCGGCGGGACAAAAGCGCCGCTGAGCAGCGTCCGCTCCCCGGCCTCGCCGAGCCGCCAGACCCTCCCGGACCGCTCCGGTCGCAGCCTCGTGTCGGCGACGTACACCGCACCGTCGTCGCCGAAAGCCAGCGCGCTCGGGAGCGTGAATCCCTCCGCGACCGTGGTGACCGGGCCGAGGTCGTGCGCGGCGCGCCGGGTGGGCACGGTCGGTGCGGACATCTCGGACTCCCCGCAGGTCGGACGAGGCCGCGCGGGTGTGTGGGGGACCGCGCGGTTGATCGCAGATACAGATCGATTTGCTGTCTCTCGCCACGGTTACATCGGGGTTGACGACCGTCAATATCGCGCTGGTGATGATTCCCGGCGCGGATTTAGTCATCCGTTCCCGGGCGTGCGTTGCCCGCCGCAGTTCTTATCAGCCGAACTGCAAATACGAATGCTTACTTTGGACGCTCGGCCAGCGGGCCGCGCGCGGAACGTCCGATCTCACCGGTCGCCGGAGTGGTGGACGCCATACAGCGCGGCGGCGACGCGGGACATGTGCGGTGAGGCCGGCGGCGCCGGGTGCGGCTCCGTACGGCGGGTTCGGTTTCGCGCGGCGGCGACGCGGGACATGTGCGGTGAGGCCGGCGGCGCCGGGTGCGGCTCCGTACGGCGGGTTCGGTTTCGCGCGGCGGCGACGCGGGACATGTGCGGTGAGGCCGGCGGCGCCGGGTGCGGCTCCGTACGGCGGGTTCGGTTTCGCGCGGCGGGTTACTTCGGCGGCGTGATGTTCCGAAGGGCCGGCGTGCGACGCAGCGGGGCGCTCCGAATGCGGGATCGTCCCCGTGTGGGCGCTGGGCGCGCTGGTCGTGGTCGCGCCCGCGGAGAGTCCGGGAAGTGCGGGATCACTCGTCCGGCGAGGTGGGCGATACCGCGGAACAGTCGAATCATCGGCGTCAACCCGCGATACCGGGTCGACGCCGACGATTCGTCAGCCCGAGAAGGCGGGCTGCTCGGTGTTCGGGGCGGGACGGCCTGCGGGCGCCGACTCGGAGTCGTTCTCCTGCTCGGAGAAGTGCCCCCGGTAGCGTTCGATGACCTCCTTGGGCAGGCGGCCGCGCGCGTTCACGTCGATGCCGCTGGCTTCCGCCCATTCGCGGATCGCGGCGTTCTCTGCGCGGCTGTTCGTCGAGCCGGAGGCGGTGGCGGCCAGCTTGCGTCCCTTGCGGACGGTGCCACCGGTGCGGCGGCCGACCTGGACGTACTCGCCGAGGATCTCGCGGAGCTTGGCCTGGTTGGCGGCGCCCAAATCAATTTCGTACTCGACACCGTCAATCCCGAACTGCACCGTCGGACGCTCGACGGTAGTCGGGTCAATTTCTGAGTTATCCAGGTCATCGGTGAGAATGACCAGCTCTTTCCTCGCCATGCTGGGCATAATACAGCACCTTGTCCCGAGTCCTATAAATGGGGTGGAAATTGCGAGGCGCGGTGCGCAGCACATTTCTCGAGGTTTCGCCAGGTGTTCTTTCGGATTTGTCCGCATTACGGTGAGGGAGGTTCCGGTGTCCGACAGGGGCGCCGACCGGAGCGAGGAGGTCTCGTGGCCAAGAAGAAGAAGGACAAGAAGAAGGACAAGAAGAGCGGCAAGAAAAAGAAGAAGTAGCGCCGCTCGGGGCGGGGTGCCGAGCCCACCGTGGCTCATCCCCGCCCCGCCTCCTCCTCCCCGCGCGGCCCACCCCTCCCCGCGCGGCCCACGTCGCGCGCAGCCCGTGCCGCCCGTGCCGCGCGCGCCCGTGCCGCGCGCCGC
>NZ_BAAAYN010000101.1 GCF_039536245.1 Cryptosporangium minutisporangium
CGTGCCGAGCGCCCCGGCCGTGCCGAGAGCCCCGGCCGCGCCGACAGCCCCGGCGGCGCCGACGGGCCCAGCCGCACCGGGAACTCCAGCCGCGGCCAGCCCGGCCGTGTCGGCGGGCTGGAGGAACTGCGTCAACTGCGTCGCGGTGGCCCGAGCCGCCGCCACCTGGGCGGCCGCGTTCTGCGCCGCGGNTGCGCCGCGGTGGCCTGGGTGGCCGCGAGTTCGGCGGGTGACAGTTGCCGGGCGCCCGGCGGAACGGCGTCGGCCGTCGGGACCCCCGCGGTGCCGTCCGGTGCGCCACCGGGCGGGACGGCGCCGGCCGCCGCGCCCAGATCGACCCCACCGACCCGGACGCCTGCCGGAACACCCGTCGCGCCGGGCACCACCGCGTCACCGACCGCCGGGCCCGCCTGACCGGGCACGCTGCCCTCGCCGGTGAACGCCGCGGCGAGCGCCGCACTGTCGGCGTTCGCCGTGATCGCGGCTTCGACCGCCGGCCGCGCCCCAGCGGCAGGCACCACGGTGAGCCCGGGTGTTCCGGGGGTCGGTTCGCCCTCGGCGCCGGCGAGCGCGGTCGCGCCGGTGCCGGGCAGTCCCTTCAACCCCGTGATGCCCGCGGGGCCGCTCAGCCCGGAGAACCCCGGCGCCCCGCCGGGCTTCAGGCCGGAGAGCGCGAACGTGGCGGGGTTGAGCACTGTGTTGTAAGCGCCGCCGGGGACGCCGCCCTCCGGCTCGGTGACGACCCCGATGCCGACGACGGCGACCGGCGGCGCGTCCGCGTTGATGTCTCCGGCGGTACCCGTACCCAGCGCGAGCTGACCGTGGGCCAGCAGCGCCGCGGGCAGCGCCAGCGCGCCCGCGGCATCCGTGGCCGGCATGCCGGTGAGCGTCGTGTGCCAGGTCTGGCCGGTCAGGACCGCACGCCGGTCGGTGTCCTCCTCCGATGGGGCGTTGCCCTTCCGTGCCTTCGGGCCTTCTCCCGAGGAGCCGCCCTCGGAGACGGAAGCGTCGTCGACGCCCTGACTGCCGGACGCCGCCTGCAGCGCGGAGACGAACTGCTCGTCCTGTTCCTGGCGCTGACGGTCGCCGTTGTCGGTTCCCGTCTCGCTGGTCAGCCGGGCCGCCGCACCGCTGTTCGCGGCGGCCATCGACATGTTCATGGTGGTGGCGGCGGGGAGCGGGAGGATGCTCACGATGCGTCCTTTCCGAGCGCGCGAAGGGCGTTCTGCACCTTGACGACGTAGGCCTGGGTCTCCGCGTACGGCGGGATACCGTCGTAGCGGCGGACCGCGCCCCCACCCGCGTTGTAGGCGGCGAGGGCCAGTGGCAGCGACCCGAACTCACTCAGGTGCTGCCGGAGAAGACGAGCGGCACCGTCCACCGCCTGGGTCGGAACGAACGGGTCGACGCCCAGCTCGCGAGCGGTGGCCGGCATGATCTGCATCAAGCCGCGGGCGCCGGCCGGGCTCACCGCGCCCGGGTCGTAGTTCGACTCGATCTTCGCGACCGCGGCCAGCAGGGCGGGCGAGATACCGCGGCGGGCTCCGGCGCTGGTGAACAGGTTGGCGTACGGCACACCGGCGAGCACACCCCCGCCGCCACCGGCGGACGACTCGCCGAGCGCGGCGGTGCGCAGCAGGCCGCTCGCGGAGTCGAGCGCCGAGTTCCGCAGTTCCTCGGGCGGCAGGATCCGGCGGATCGAGGTCGGCGTCTCGTAGACAGGGCCGATCTTCACCCGCTCGCCGGGCTCCGGCGCGTGCAGCATCTTGCCGTTGCCGACGTAGATGCCGATGTGCTCGTAGCCGTCGAAGACCAGCAGGTCACCGGGTTTCGCCTGCTTCATCGAGGGCACCGCGGTGCCTTCCAGACGCTGGTGGCGAACCAGCCGGGGCAGGTCGACGCCGAGATCGGAGAACACCCGCTGGACGAGCGCCGAACAGTCCAGGCCTTTCGCGGGGTCGGTGCCGCCGAAGACGTAGGGCACGCCGAGGTACTTGCGTGCGGTGCTGACGACGTCGAGGCCGGTCGGGCCGCTCGGGTTCAGCGCATTGCCGACGCGCGCGGCCGTGCTGCTGCCGGCGGTGCCCGCGCCGGCGTCGACCGACCCGGCGGCGTCGGCGCGAGCCGCGTCCAGGGCGCTCGCGAAGCCGGTCGGGCCGATTCCGGCGCCGAACCGGGTGGCGGTCTGCGCGATCTGGGTCTGGATCGCCAGCATCCGTGAAGAGACCTCAGCCAGTCCGGTCAACGCTGCCCCCCGCGCCCGCTGCCGGAGGGCAGCGGGACGTTCTCGTGTGACTTCGGGGTCGGCATCCGTGCCGGGTCCGTGCTCCGTGCGGGCGGTAGCGCCCCCACGCACCGCCGGGAGGCCCTGCTACGGCGCGTCGTTGCCCTCGACAGGAGTCTCCGTACTCTTCATCGGCGGTTTGACCCGCGACCTTCGGGTTGTCGCCAATTCGTCGACGAGGAGTTGGTCCTCGGCGAGCTCGGCGGCGGCCTGCTCGGCGGCGTGCCGTTCCTTGAGCTTCTCCACCGCGCGCCGGGCCTGGGAGGCGTCGGTGTACTCGCGGAGTTTCTCGGCGACCGCCTCCTGCGCCGCCGCGGTGACGCGGTTGGCCGCGAACAGCTCGCTCGCGAGCGCCTGCCTGGCCGAGATCGCGGCGATGTACGTCCGGGCCAGCGCCGCGTCCGGGAGGTGCCGTCCGCGCAGCACCTCGCCGCTGCGCTCGGCCGCCAGCTCCGCTTCGCGCAGCGCGGCCCGCGCGGCGAGCACTTCGCCGCGGACCGCGTCTTCCTTCGCCTGCCGAGCACGCAACACGGTGGCGAGGCGGAATCTCTTCTTCGGCATGTCCTTGGCGCCTATCCGGAGTTCAGCAGCTGGGCGAGGGCCTCCCAGGCGGCGCCGGCCGGGTACGGGTCACTCAGCGTCTGCCGCAGGAACGCGTTGATCGCGGGCCAGAGCTCCCGGGCGCGGTCGGCGTCCGGGTTGGTGCCCGGGACGTATGCGCCGATCTCCACCAGCTCGCGCACGTCCCGGTAAGCGGCCATCAGCCGTCGCAGCTCGGTGGCCATCGCCTTCTGCTCGCGGGTGGTGATCGCGCCGGACACCCGGGACACCGACTCCAGCACGTCGATGCTCGGGAAGTGGCCGGAGGTGGCGAGCTTCCGATCGAGGACCACGTGCCCGTCGAGGATCGACCGGGCCGTGTCGGCGATCGGCTCGTTCTGGTCGTCGCCCTCGACCAGCACCGTGTAGAGCCCGGTGATGGTGCCGGCCGACCCCGGCCCGGCCCGCTCCAGCAGCCGGGGGAGCAGCGCGAACACCGAGGGCGGGTAGCCCCGGGTGGCGGGCGGCTCCCCGGCCGAGAGGCCCACCTCCCGCTGGGCCATCGCAGTCCGGGTCAGGCTGTCCATCAGCAGCAGGACGTCCTTGCCGCGGTCGCGGTACCACTCGGCGATGCGGGTGGCGACGAAGCCGGCCCGCAACCGCACCAGCGGCGGCTGGTCGGACGTCGCCACGACGACGACCGCGCGCGCGAGGCCTTCGGGACCGAGGTCGTGTTCGAGGAACTCACGGACCTCGCGGCCGCGCTCGCCGATCAGCGCGACGACCGTGATCTCCGCCTCGGTGCCGCGGGTGATCATCGACATCAGGCTCGACTTGCCGACGCCGGATCCGGCGAAGATGCCGATGCGCTGGCCTCGGCCGCAGGGCACCAGCGTGTCCAGCGCGCGAACGCCGAGCGGCAGCGGGTAGCGGATCAGGCCGCGCTCCATCGCCGACGGGGGCTCACCCTCGACCGAAACCCACTCGCAGTTCGTCAGCGTCGGTCCGTTGTCCATCGGCCGTCCCAGGCCGTCCAGCACGCGGCCGCGGAGGGACTCGCCGACCTGGATCTGCAGCGGGGCGCCGGTGTTCACCGCCCGGTCGCCGGCGCCGACGCCGCCGAGTGGCCCGAGCGGCAGGCAGGAGAGCCGGGCGCCGTCCAGCGCCACCACCTCGGCCGCGACCGTGTTCGTGTCGCCGGCGATCGCGCCACCGCGGACGCCGGCGATGCCGCCGACCCCGCCGATCCGCACCAGGTCGCCGACCCGGCCCGGGACACCGACCACCGATACCGACAGACCCAGGACGGAGTCGACCCGGCCGGTGACCTCCGGCCGCGCCGCCCGGAGTGCCGGCGCCAGCCGATGCTGGAGCAGCCGGGTCACCACGGCTGACTCTCCGCGTCTACCATCCCCAGCGCTTCACCGACCCGCAGCAGTGCGGCGGACAGCCGGGCGTCGACCACCGTCGCGTCGCTCTCGGCGATCGCGTCGCCGCTGGCCAGCGAGGCATCGGGCTCCAGCGTCACGGTCCGGCCGTCGATCACCAGCGGCCCCTCGTGGTCGGCCTCGGCGGTGAGCGTCGCGTAGTCGGCCGGGTTGATCCGGACGAGCACCGGCCGTCCCACCGGCATCAGTTCCAAGGCTCTGGCCACCGCGTCCCGGCCGGGGGAGTCGGCGAGCGCGAGCTCCCGGCCGAGCACCGCCTCGGCGAGGACGAAGGCGGCGCTGACCAGCTCGTCCTCCATCTCGCGCGCACTCGGGACGGCCCGCTGCTCCAGCGCGGCCGCGGCCGCGCCGACCGTCTGCAGCGCCCGCTGCAGCGCGGCCTGCCGGGCCTGCTGGAAACGCCGCGTCTCCTCGTCGGCCGCCTTGCGGGCGGCTTCTGCCTCGATCTTCGCAGCTCGGCGTCCCTCGGCCCATCCGGCCGCGTAACCGGCGGCTTTCGCCGCCTCCTTCGCGGCGGCCAGCTCCGCGTCGACGCTGGCGGCCCGGGGAACCCGCGCGCCCAGCCTGCCGAGGTTGGTGTCGAACGAGGCGCTGACCGCGCCCTGCGCGGCCGCACCGCGCAGGAAACCGGTCGAGGTCGGGTCAGGGGACGAACTCATCGTCTTCTCCGCGCCGGATCGTGATCTGGCCGGACGCCTCGAGTGCCCGGATGTTCTGGACGACCTTCGCCTGGGCTTCCTCCACCTGGCGCAGGCGGACCGGGCCGAGCATCTCGATCTCGTCCGCGAGGTTCTCCGACGCCCGGCCGGAGAGGTTGCGCATGATCTTGTCGCGGACCACGTCGGTGACGCCCTTGAGCGCGGTCGCCAGGTCGGCGGACTCCACCTGCCGCAGCACCAGCTGGATCGACCGGTCCTCCAGGCCCACGATGTCCTCGAACATGAACATCTTGCTGCGGACCTCTTCGGCGAGCTCCGGGTTGAGCGACTCCAGGCCCTCCAGAATCATCTTCTCGGTGCCTCGGTCGGCGCGGTTGATGATCTCGACCAGCGGCTGCAGGCCGCCGACCGTCGACATCTCGGCCGGCTGGAGCACCGAGGACAGCTTGCGTTCGAGCGTCTCCTCGACCTGCCGGATGGTGTCCGGCGAGGTCCGGTCCATCACCGCGATCCGGTTGGCGACGTCGGCTTGCAGCTCCGGGGAGAGCCCGGACAGGATGCCCGACGCCTGGGTCGCGGTCATGTGGGCCAGTACCAGCGCGATCGTTTGCGGGTGCTCGTCCTGGAGGAAGGAGAGCAACTGTCGTGGCTCGGCCCGCTGCAGGAAGTTGAACGGGACGTCGGCGATGCTCTTGGAGAGCCGACCGACGATGTCCGCGGCCCGCTCCGCGCCGATCGACGCTTCCAGCAGGTCGCGCGCGTAGTCGAGGCCGCCCTGCCCGGCGTACTTGTTCGCGGTCGCCAGGTCGTGGAACTCGAACAGGACGTCGTCGGCGAGCTCGGTCTCGATCTGGCCGAGCCGCGCGATCTCGGCGGTCAACTCCTCGATCTCGTTCTCGCGCATCTGCGCGAGGACCTTCGCCGACGCGTCCTTGCCCATCTGGACGAGCAGGATCGCGGTCTTGCGCAGCCCGGAAAGCTCCTCCGTGGTGCTCATCGGCGGGCCTTCTCGCGCCGATCACCGAGCCAGCTCCGCAGCAGCTGCGCCACCTCCTCGGGTTGGCGCTCGACCATCTCGGCGATCTCCCGCTGACGGGTGTCCTTGTCCGGACCGTGGCGGGTGGGTCCGGCCTCCAGCGCCTGGGGCGTGTTCGCCGCCTCCAGCTCGCGCACCCGTTCCCGCTCCAGCGCGGCTTGCATCTCCTCCAGCTGGAGCCGTTCGGACGGGGTCAGCGTGGATCGCTGCTGCCTCTTGCGGTTGCGGCGGCTGACGAACGCGGCGATCAGCATCAGCAGCGCGATCAGGCCGATCGCGGCGCCGCTCTTGATCGTCGACATCAGCTGGGCCTGCCTCTCCGCGGCCTGGGACTCGGCCAACTCCTTCGCCGCTTCGTTCGCCGCCGTGGTGTCGAACGGCAGCGCGGTCACCGCGAGGCTGTCGCCGCGCGTCGCGTCCAGGGCGGCCGCGGACTGCACCAGCGTCTGGATCTGCGCGGTGTTGGCGGACGCGGCGACGTTGGAGTCCAGCAGAACCGCGATGCCCATGCGGCGGATCGCACCCGGCGCCGAGTTGCGGGTCTCGGTCACCGAGTTGACCGCGTTGTTCCGCGTCGTAGTGCTGTTCTCGTAGCTGTTGGCGCCGTTCTGCCCGGCCGGCACCTGGATGTTGTCCGGTCCGAGGACGCCGCCGACCGCGGTGCCGTTGCCGGAGAACGTCTCGGTCTTCTGCGACTCGGCCAGCGGCTGCGTGTTCGCGTCCGAGTTGTAGGTCTGGGTTTTGGTCTCCGTGTTGTCGTAGTCGAGGTCGGCGGTGACCGTGACCGCCGCCTTGCCCTTGCCGACGACCTGCTCGAGCATCGACCGGATCGAGTCCTGCATCTTGCCCTCGAAGGCCATGGTCTGCTTGGTGCTCGCATCGCCGCCGGCCGCGGTCGTCGTCTGGCCGCCCTTGGCCAGTACCGCGCCGTCGGCGCCGGCGAGCGTGACGTCCTTCGCGTCCATGCCTTCGACGCTGGAGGAGACCAGGTTGACGATCGCCTGGACCTGACTGTCGGTCAGATCCCTCCCGGCCGCGGTCTTGACCAGCACCGACGCGGTCGGCCGCTGCTCGTCGTCGGCGAACACGTCTTTCTGCGGAAGCGCCAGGTGGACGGTCGCGGCCTCGACGCCGTCGATCGACTTGATCGTGCTGGCCAGCTCGCCCTCCAGCGCGCGCTGGTAACTGACGTGCTGCATGAACTCCGACGTCGTCACGCCCTGCTTGTCCAGCAGCGAGTACCCGGTGTCCTCACCGGCGGGCAACCCCTGCCCGGCCATCTGGATGCGCAGCTCGTAGACCTGGTCCCGCGGCACCATGATCGTGCCGCCGCCGTCGGTGAGCTCGTACTGCACGTTCGCAGCGCCGAGGTCCTCGACGATCGCCGACGCGTCGGTGGGGGACAGGTTGCTGAACAGGGGGGCCATCGTCGGCTTGGACGCCCAGGCGGCGAAGAAGTATCCGCCCACCGCCAGGGCGATGACCGCGATGATGATCACCGCCTTCTGGCCCGGGGAGAAGGCTCTGAAGCCCTCTACCCCGCGCCGCAGTGCGCGCTTGAGGCGGTCGACCATCTACTCCAGCCTTCTTTTCACTGCATCCGCATGATTTCTTGGAACGCGGCCACGGCCTTGTCCCGCACCGCGACGGTCACCTGGGTGGCCAGCGAGGACTCCGTCGCGGCGATCGTGTAGTCGTGCACGTCGTTGAGGTTGCCGCTGGCGGCCCGGACCGCCAGCTCGTCCTTCCGGTTCTGCAGGCCCTGGAGGTTCTGCAGGCTCTCGGCGAGCTGGGCGGCGAAGCCCCGGGCGCTCTCGGAGGTGGCGTCACCGTTGTTCGCAGCGGCGTCGAGCGCGGTGGCCGCGCTGCCGCCGGTGCCGGTGACCCCCAGCCCTGCAGTACTCAGGCCGGGGACGACGACGGGCGCGATCGGGTCGGCGGCCCCGATGGTGTTGCCGGACAGCCCGATCGCGTTCAGCGAGCCGACCGCGCCGAGGGGTGGGATGCTCATCAGCCCTTCCCGAGTTGGATCGCCGCCTGGTACGAGTCGCGGGCTCGGTCGATCACGGCGAGGTTCGACTGGTAACCGCGCTGGGCCATGAGCAGTTGCCCCATCTGGTCGGCGAGGTCGATGTCCGGCATCCGGACGTAACCCTCGGCGTCCGCGAGCGCGTTGTCCGGCGCGTAGACCAGGCGACCCTCGGGGTTGCCCTCGACGATGCCGCCGACCTGAACACCGCCGGTGCCGTCGCCGTAGTCCACGGCCTGCGCGATGACCTGCTTCTCCCGGTAGGCCTCGCCGCTGGTCGGGCGGACGTCGTTGATGTTCGCGAGGTTGTCGGAGATGGCGTCGAGCCACTTCCGGTGCACCGTGACGCCGGTGCCGGAGATGCCGATGGCGGGAAAGAGCGTCATGCGGGTTCCTCTTCTGCGTCGTCGCGCCGATCCTCGAGTCGGCTGATCAGCCGCCGCTCGCCGCCACCGTGCGGATGCCGCCGTACTGGTCGTCCATCGCGCGGATCATCAGCGAGTAGCGCAGCTGGGTGTCGATGTTGGAGATGGTTTCGCGGTCGAGGTTGACGTTGTTGCCGTCGGTGCGGGTCGGCTCCAGCGAGCGGGCCAGCGACGGCTGTGTCGCCTGGTCGGCCAGCGCGGCCCGGCTGATCTGCGCCCGCGTCTCGCCGTTGAACCCCTGTCCGGCCTCGACGGCCTGGCGCAGGGCGTCCTCGAACTGGACACGTCCGGCGAGGAACTGCGGTGTGTTGATGTTGGCGATGTTGTCGGCCGTGACGCGCTGCCGCATCGCCAGACCGTCCAGGGCGGTCTTGAGCACGGTGGACGTGACCGATTCGAACACGGATCGACGCCTCCGTTCCATCGTTCGTGGGCGCCGATCCGTGGCGGTTGCGGCGAGTGATCCGTGCTCACCGGTGGAACAAAAGTCCTTACGGCGTTCCCGGCCCGTTCCTGAGAGATTCGGTCGATTCCGGGAGCAAATCGGGAGCGGTCACATCGCTCGGTCGAGGTACGCGGGGGGCGCGGCGCCGCTGTCGAACAGCTCGATCCGGCTGGTCATCGCGGCTTGCCGCCGGTTGACCGCCATCGCCCTGGCGATGCCCTCGGCGGCGGCGATCTGCCTGGCGAGAATGCGGTCGGCCCGCGGTCGCAGGTCGAGCGGGAGAGGCCCCATACCCTCCGGTGGCGTCCAGGGGTCGGCGGGCGGCGTGTCCCGGACGAACTGGTCGGTACGCAACAACTCCTCGACCTGGGCGATGTCCGCCTCCAGGTCGTCGAGGGCGGCGACCCACGCCGATCGCCAGTCGTTCACGGTCAGGCCGACCCGACGGCCATCGCGGCCTCGCGCCAGGCGTCCCGGAGCTCGCTCGCCAGGTCACGCGTCGACGCCGCTTTCCCGGCGTCCTGCTTGATGTTCGCCTGCACGAGTTCCTGCATCATCCAGCGGTAGAGCGCGGCCACGTTGTCGGCGCCCTCCCACGCGGTGAGGTCGAGCGTGGCGAGCAGTTCGCCGATGATGTCCTGGGCGTGCATCAGCCGCTCGGAGGCGACCGCCCGGTTGCCCTCCCGGATGGCTTCCTCGCCCTGGGTGATGTCGAGGACGAGCCGGTCGTAGAGCATCACCAGCAGCTTGGCCGGCGACGCGGTGTTGATACTGTCGGCCAGGTAGCGGGCGCGCATCGCACCTGCGGGGTAGCTCATCACGACCTTCTTCGTCGAGTACGGGTAGCACCTGTCACGAGCCGCCGCCGGACATCTGGCTGCCCAACCAGCTGGACTGGCTGGAGATCTTGGACAGGGCGCTCTCCATGCCGGTGAACTGCCGCTGGAGCGCGGTGCGGCGGTTGGCCAGAGTGGTGTCCCAGTCGAGGATCTCCTTGTTCAGCCGGGAGATCATCGTGGCGTTGCTCTTGATCTTCGTCGTCAGCGCACCGTCGATCGAGTCGGTGGCGGCCTTCCCCACGGTCTCCATCGTCTTCGCGAGCCCGGTGGTCACGGCCTCCTTGATCTGGCCCGGGTTGGTGTTGTAGGCCGAGACGAACGTGTCCTTGTTGAACGTGAGCTTCCCGTCCCGGGTGAGCTCGACGCCGAGCTTCTTGAAGCTCCCGAAGCTCTCCAGCCCAGCGACCGCTTTGTCCGCCCCGGTGCTCACCGCGCTGAGGATCTTGCCGGCGAGTTGTCGGACCGTGTAGTCGCCGGCGAGCGGCCCGCTGCTCGACTTCGCACCGCTGCTGGTGCCGGGTGTGCTCGCGGACGAGAGATTGATCTGGGCCAGCGCGCCGTTGGCGGCGTCCACCAGCGCCTGCATCTTTGCGGCCATCGTGTCGGTGTCGGCCACGACGCCGACCGTCGCCTCGGCGGGCGCCTTGGTGGCGGTGATCGTGACGCCCGGCATCACACCGGTGAACGTGTTGCTACTACTCGTCACCTTGAAGCCACCGGCGTTCGGATCGCCGACGACGAGTTCCGCGTCGCTGCCCTCGGTCATCACGGTGGGCGGGTCGTACATGCCGGTGACCTGGAAAGCGTTCGCGGCGCCGGTCTTCGTCGAGGCGATCTGCAGCACCGGGCCGTCGGCCGTCGTGACCACCGAAGCGCGGACGCCGAGGTTCGACGTGAGGTTGGCCTTGTTGATCGCGTCCGCGGCGCCCTGCGGCGTGTTCTTGTCGGGGTCCAGCACGATCGACGTGACCTGGTCGCCGATCGTGATGTCGAAGCTGCCGCTCGGCGTGACGGCCGTGTTGGCATCCGCGAAGGCCGACGTCATGCGGTGCGCCTTCGCGAGCGTCGTGACGTTGAACGTCATGTCGCCGCTCAGCGCCCCGGGCGAGGCGGTGACCGTGACGTCGGTCGAGCTGGACGTCGCCTTGGCCGCCTTCCAGGTGTCGGCCTTGAGCAGGTCCTGCGCCGCGGTCAGCAGCGACTTCATCTTCGTGTTGACGGTCTGGTACGCGGTGTTGGCCGTCGTGACGTCCGAGACCTTGCCGCGCAGCGAGTTCTGTGGCTGGGCCTCCACCTGCATCAGCGAGTTGATCAGCGAGGTGGTGTCGATGCCGCTGGAGAGGCCGCCGATGCTGGTGACCATTGCGGTTCCCCCTGTGGTGGTACGAGTACGACGGACCGGCCGCTCGGTGAAGAGGCAGAATCCGGTGCGAAAACGGGCAGGGGCGGTCCGCGGGCCGCGGACCGCCCCTGCTCTCGAAGCCGATGAGCTCCGGTGCGGGAGCTCAGCGATTACCGGTCAGGTCAGCCAAGGAGCCGAAGGACGCCCTGACCGCTCTGGTTGGCCTGCGCCAACATCGAGGTGCCGGCCTGCGACAGGATCTGGTTCTTCGAGAACTTCACCATCTCCGACGCCATGTCGGTGTCGGTGATGCTCGACTTCGAGGCGCTCAGGTTCTCGATCGCGACGTTGACGTTGTTGATCGTGTGCTCGAACCGGTTCTGGATCGCACCGATCGAGGAGCGGACCGCCGAGACGCCCTTGATCGCGTTGTCGAGCCGCTCGATCGCGTCGTCGGCTGCGGTGTCGGACAGCAGGTTGGTCCGGGTGGTCGGGTCGGCGGCCTCCGGGTCACCCAGGCCGAGGCCCTCGGCGTCCAGGCCTTCGATACCGGTGCCGGGAGCCCCGGCGTAGCCGGTCATCGTCTCGATGTTGCCGCCGCTCAGGTCGAGCGTGATCTGCGCGGCAGCGTTGGTGTTGACCGACGCGGAGTCGACCTGGAACTTGCCCTCGTAGTCCCCGCCGAGCAGCGACTGGCTACCGAACATCGTGCTGCTGGAGATGCGGGTGAGTTCCTTGCCCAGCGCCGAAAACTCGGTGTCGGCGGCCTTCTGCGCGTCGACGTCCTGCGAACCGGAGTTCGCCGCCTGGACAGCGAGGTCACGCATGCGCTGCAGGATGGCGGAGGACTCGTTGAGCGCGCCGTCCGCGGTCTGGGCGACGTTGACGCCGTCCTGAGCGTTGCGAGCGGCGACCGTGAGGCCACCGATCTGCGACTTCAGTCCCTCGCTGATCGAGAGGCCGGCCGCGTCGTCCGCGGCCCGGTTGATCCGCAGACCGGAGGACAGCTTCTCGAGCGAGCCGGAGACCGACTTGTCGTTGACCGACAGGTTCCGGTAGGCGTTCGCTGCGGAGACGTTGGTGTTGATGCGAAGGGACATTGCGGTTTCCTCCTGGACGAATGGTCCTTCTCATCGGCCCTTCCGTGGGCCGAACACTGAGGTCATCGCCCGTCCCGCCGCTCGTCTGAGTGTTTCGCGAAAAAGATTCCCCCGAACCCGCCGCCGCTGTCTTTGAGTCGAATGCGGGTTTCATGGTAAACCGCGCGTGTTCACGCGTTATGCGTCGATGAGCTGCCACTATGGGCGCATGGGCGGTCCGCAGCGCAGTGCGCAGGAGGCGAACCGGCTGAGGTCCCTCCGCGACCAACAGATCCTGGACACCGGCGCGGAACCGGAGTTCGATTCGATCGCGCAGCTCGCGGCCGAGATCTGCGAGGCGCCGATCGCTCTGATCACGCTGGTCGACGAGGACCGGCAGTGGTTCAAGGCGCGGGTCGGGTACGAACCGCAGGAGACCGCTCTGAACGCGTCGTTCTGCGTCCGCGCGCTCGACGTCCCCGACCTGCTGGAGGTCCCGGACACCCGCGACGACGCCCGATTCGCGGACAACCCGATGGTGACCGGGGAACCGTACATCCGGTTCTACGCGGGGTCGCCGATGCGGGTCAGCGACGGGCACGCGCTCGGCACCGTGTGTGTGCTCGACCGGACGCCGCGCACGCTGAGCGCGGCGCAGCGCAGGGCCCTGCGCGCGCTCGCGCGGCACGCCACCGCGGAGGTGGAGCTGCGCCGCTACGCGCACGAAGCGGCTGGTCACGCCGGGCGGGCGCAGGAGCTGGACGAGCTCAAAGATCGGATCCTCAGCACGGTGGGCCACGAGCTACGGACGCCACTGTCGTCGATCCGCGGATACCTCGAGGTCCTGCTGGACGACTCCGATCGGCTCGATCCGGTCCTGGCCCGGCAGTTCCTCGGGGTGATGCAGCGGAACTCCGAGCGGCTCCTGCACCTGGTCGACGACATGCTCACCGCGGCCGAGTTCGGGACCGGCGCGTTCAGCCTCCGGCTGGCCGACGTCGATCTCGCCGCGCTGGTCACCGCGGTGGTCGAGGAGAACCGGCCGCTCACCGACCATCAGCGGGTGCGGTTGGTGCTGGAAGCGCCGGAGCGAGTGGTCGTATCGGCGGCCCGCCGCCCACTCGAGCAGGCGCTGCGACACCTGCTGCTCAACGCGATCCGGTACACCGCGCAGGGGGAGATCCGGGTCCGGGTCGAGGACAACCCGGATCCCGCGGTGGTGGTCAGCGACACCGGGGCCGGCATCGCGGCCGAGGACCTGCCGCGGCTGTTCGACCCGTTCTACCGGTCGGCGGAGGCGGATGCGGATGCGGTGCAGGGCGTAGGGCTCGGCTTGACGGTGGTGCGGGCGATCGTCGAGGCCCACGGCGGTCGGATCACGATCGACAGCGAGCCTGCCCAAGGCACCACGGTCCGCCTCACTCTGTGCGCGGCTGGGCGGGCTCCATCGCCGTAGCGCGATGCCTGGCGTTTCACGCGCGCCAGAGGTCGTGGGGGTGGGCGCCGGGGCGGAAGCCGGCGGCTTCGACCATGGCGGCGGCGTCGCGGAGGCCGTCGGCCAGGTGCTCGGGCCGGTGCGCGTCGCTGCCGAACGCCAGCGTCTTCCCGCCCTCCTCCCGCCACCAGCGGACGATCACCGGGTCCAGCGGCACCCGGGTGTTCACCTCCAGTGCGCGTCCGCTGCCGGCCAGCGCGCGGAGCGCGTAGCGGTACTCCTCCTGGAACGCGCGCGGGTCGCACCGGCCCGCGGCGGCCGGCCAGTACCGGATCGGGTAGTCGATGTGGGCGAGCACGTCGAAGACGTCCGACCCGGTGGCCAGCCGCGCCACCTCCGCGAGGTAGTCCCGGACGACGGTCTCCGCGGCGAGCGCCGAGTACGCGTCGCCGGCGTCGTACTCCCGGACGCGGGTCCCGGCGGGGCCGTCGACCGGGTCCTCGGCATGCCTGATCGTGTGCACGGAGCCGAGCACCCGATCGAATCCGCCGAGATCCACGATCTCGGCGGTGCGGCGGGTGTGCCAGTGCGGCTCGCTGAGCTCGACGCCGGTCAGGATGCGGAGATCGGGGAACTTCTCGCGGCACCGCGCGACCTCGGCGAGGTACCCCTCGACGTTCAGCGCCGGGGGAGTGATCACGCCGTGCGCGTCGGTGTGTTTCGCCAGCCAGGCGGGGAGTTCACGCTCGGCGTCCACCAGCGTCGTGATGCCGAAGTCGGCGTGTTCGGTGAACGCGATCGACGGCAGCCCCAGCTCGACGGCGCGCGCGCACGTGCGCTCCATGTTCCCGAACGGCGCGTCCCAGCTGAACTGCGTATGAACATGCCCATCCGGCGGATACTGCACGGCCCCTCCAGAACGACGCTGCCGGCCGTCTCGCTCGGTTGCGACCACAGAACGGTCGCGGCCCTCACTGCGACGGACGGCAGCGCCGCCCTCGAGGGGCTCCACCGCCGTAGCGAAACACGCGCGCTTCGCGCGCGTCAAAATCGATTACCCGGCTGCCCGCGTAGGCGTTCCCAATGGGGTCGTGTGGGAGAGACGGGAGCGGAGGTCGCCGCGGGTGGCGACGTCGGCGTAGTACGCCGCGCGCCGACGAGCCACGCAACCTTCCGGCCGGTCGGCTCCGTTCACCTGCTCCGGGTCGAGCTGGCTGT
>NZ_BAAAYN010000102.1:0-6326 GCF_039536245.1 Cryptosporangium minutisporangium
CAGCCCGGGCTGACGGCCGTCGACCTCGCCAGGGTCAGTGCGGCCGGCGTTGGTCGACGATACGGCGCATCTTGCCGACCGAACGCTCGATCCCGCCCGGCTCGACGACGTCGACCGAGACCGAGACGCCGATCCGGTTCTTCACCAGGTGTTCCAGCTGCGCTCCGGCCTCGGCGGCGTCCGCGGCCGGGGCCGACTCCCGCCGTTCGACCCGGACGGTCAGCGTGTCGAGACGGCCGTCCCGGTCGAGGACGCACTGGAAGTGCGGGCTGAGCGTGGCGGTGCCGAGGATCAGCTCCTCGATCTGGGTCGGGAACAGGTTCACTCCGCGGACGATCATCATGTCGTCGGAGCGCCCGGTGATCTTCTCGATCCGCCGCATCGTGCGCGCGGTGCCGGGCAGCAGGCGGGTCAGGTCGCGGGTCCGGTAGCGGATCATCGGCATCGCCTGCTTGGTCAGCGAGGTGAGGACGAGTTCGCCCTCCTCGCCGTCGGGCAGCGGCTGCCCGCTGATCGGGTCGATGACCTCCGGGTAGAAGTGGTCCTCCCAGACGTGCAGGCCGTCCTTGGTCTCGACGCACTCGTTCGCGACGCCGGGCCCGATGATCTCCGACAGCCCGTAGATGTCGACCGCGTGCATGTCCAGACGCTGCTCGATCTCGCGCCGCATGTCGTTGGTCCACGGCTCCGCCCCGAAGATGCCCACCTTCAGCGACGTCGTGCGTGGATCGACGCCCTGGCGCTCCATCTCGTCGGTCAGCGCGAGCATGTAGGACGGCGTCACCATGATGACGTCCGGGCGGAAGTCCTGGATGAGCCGGACCTGGCGCTCGGTCATCCCGCCGGAGACCGGCACGACCGTGCACCCCAGCTTCTCGGCACCGGCGTGCGCGCCGAGGCCACCGGTGAACAGCCCGTAGCCGTAGGCGTTGTGCAGCACCATGCCCGGCCTTCCGCCGGCGGCGCGGATGCTGCGGGCGACGACGGTCGCCCACACGTCGAGGTCGTCGCGGGTGTAGCCGACGACCGTCGGCCGGCCGGTCGTACCGGAGGACGCGTGGATCCGGACGATCTGGTCGCGGGGCACCGCGAACATGCCGAACGGGTAGTTGTCCCGGAGGTCGGCCTTGGTGGTGAACGGTAACCGCACCAGGTCGTCGAGGGTCTTCAGGTCGTCCGGGTGCACACCGGCCGCGTCGAACGCGGCGCGGTAGTGGGCGACGTTGTCGTAGGCGCGCCGGACCGTCCACCGCAGACGTCGCGTCTGCAGCGCGGTCAGCTCGTCGCGCGACGCCGTCTCGATCGGCTCCAACTCGCCGGGGCGAGGGCTGAGGTCCTCCACAGCGGTCTCCTCACGTCGGAAGGCGCGCGGGGTCAGCGGCCGGTGAAGACGGGTTTCTGCTTGGCGAGGAACGCCTCGACGGCTCCGGCGTGGTCGGCGGTGAGCCCCAGCGCTGCCTGGGCTCGCGCCTCGGCCCGCAGGGTCGCGTCCAGGCTCCTCTCGTGTGGGCTCGCCGCGAACAGCCGCTTGGTCGCCGCGTAGGCGGCGGTCGGCCCCTGCGCCAGCTCCGCGACGAGCGTCCGTCCGGCAGCCTCGACCTCGGATCGGGCCACGACCGTGCCCGAGACGCCCCACGCGACGGCGTCCGCGGGGCGGAACGACGTCCCGAGCAGCACCAGCTCCCGCGCTCGGGACACCCCGACCGCACCGGCCAGCGTCGCCGACAACCCGGAGTCGCAGGTCAGCCCGATCCCGGTGAACGCGGTGGCCAGCACCGCGTCCTCGGCGAACACCCGGACGTCGCAGGCGAGCGCGAGCGCCAGCCCTGCTCCGACGCACGCGCCGTTCACCCCGGCGACGACCGGCTTGTCCATCGTCGCGAGGAGGCTGACGATCGGCGCGTAGTCGCGCTCCACCGTGTCGAACGCGTGTGCCGGGTCGGCACGCAGGGCTTCGGCGTGCTCGGCGAGGTCCTGTCCGACGCAGAACGCGTCGCCGGCGCCGGTCAGCAGCACCGCCCGGACGCCGTCGTCGGCGGCCACCCGCGCGAGCGTCTCGTGCAGCGCGGTCTTGGCGGCGGCGTCCAGCGCGTTCCGCCGCCGCGGACGGTTGAGCGTGACCACCGCGGCGGCGCCGATCCGCTCCAGCAGCACTTCGCTCGTCCCGCTCATCGTGCTCACGACGCCGCCCACGTCTTCGCGACGAGCGTCAGCACGTCGTAGGTGGCGACCGGCTTACCGTCCTGGTTGGTCACCACGGCGTCCCAGCGGACCTCGCCGTAGTCGGCGGTGTTCCGTGGCGTGATCTGCTTGACGGTCAGCGTCACCGCGATGCTGTCCCCGGCCTTGACCGGGGTGAGGAACCGCAGGTCGTCCACGCCGTAGTTGGCGAGCACCGGGCCCGGTGACGGCTCCACGAACAGCCCGGCGGCGAGCGACACCACCAGGTAGCCGTGCGCGACGATGCCGCCGAACAGCGGGTTGCGGGCGGCGGCCTCGGCGTCGGTGTGCGCGTAGAACGTGTCTCCGGTGAAGTCCGCGAAGTGCTCGATGTCGGCGAGCGTGACGGTTCGGGCCGCGGACCGGATCGTGTCGCCGATCCGCAGGTCCGCGAGGCTCTTCCGGAACGGGTGGACGTCGCTCTCCGGCTGGCGCGCGCCGGGCGTCCAGCGGCCGGTGACCGCCGTGAGCAGGTCCGGTGACGCCTGGATCGCGGTGCGCTGCAGGTGGCGGAGCACCGCGCGGACGCCGCCGAGTTCCTCGCCGCCGCCGGCCCGCCCCGGTCCACCGTGCACCAGGGTCGGGAGCGGGGAGCCGTGCCCGGTCGATTCGGCCGCGTCGTCGCGGTCGAGCACCAGGACCCGCCCGTGCCACGGCGCCAGCCCGAGCACGACGTCGCGCACGACCTGCGGATCGTGGCTGGCCACCGAGGCGACGAGGCTGCCCTTGCCCCGAGCGGCGAGAGCGACCGCCTGGTCGAGGGCGTCGTAGGTGAGCACGGTGCTGACCGGTCCGAACGGCTCGACGTCGTGCGGCTCGGTCGCGCCGTCCGTCGCGCGCAACACCAGCGGGGTGAGGAATGCGCCCCGGTCCGGATCGCCGTCGAGCAGCGCACCACCGTCCGGATCACCGATCACCACGTCCGCGCTCGCCCGCAGCGCCTCCACGGCCTTCCGGACCTCGTCGCGCTGGCCGAGGCTGGCGAGCGCCCCCATCCGGACGTCCGGGTTGCGCGGGTCGCCGACGGAAATCCGGGACAGCCGGGCCTCGAGCGCCTCGATCACGGTGTCGGCGAGCGGTTCCGGAACGAGCACCCGGCGGATCGCCGTGCACTTCTGCCCGGCCTTCACCGTCATCTCGGTGACCACGCCCTTGACGAACAGGTCGAATTCGGGGTCGCCCGGCCGCACGTCGGGGCCGAGGATCGAGCAGTTGAGCGAGTCGGCCTCCACGCCGAGGACCACTCCCCCGTCGACGACGTTCGGGTGCCGCCGCAGGATCCCGGCGGTGTGGGCGGAGCCGGTGAACGCCACCGAGTCGTGCACGGTCAGCTCGTCCAGCAGGCTCCCGGCGCCGCCGGCGATCAGCTGCAGCGACCCCTCGGGCAGCAGTCCGGACTCGAGGATGCGCCGCACGGCCAGCTCGGTGAGGTACGCGGTCTGGCTCGCTGGCTTGACGATCGTCGGCAGCCCGGCGAGGAGCGCCGGGCCGAGCTTCTCGAGCATTCCCCAGACCGGGAAGTTGAACGCGTTGATCTGCACCGCGACGCCCGGCCGCGACGTGTAGACGTGCTGGCCGACGAACGTCCCGCCCTTGCCGAGGCGCTCGGCGGAGCCGTCCAGCACGATCGTGTCGTTGGGCAGTTCGCGGGTGCCCTTGCTGGCGTAGCTGAACAGCGTGCCGATGCCGCCGTCGACGTCGATCGCGGTATCGCGCGCCGTGGCACCGGTGCGCATCGACAACTCAGCCAACGCATCCTTCCCTGCGGTCAGGTGCTTGGCGAGCGCCTTGAGCAGGGCCGCGCGCTCGTGGAACGTCAGCGCCCGCAGCGCGGGCCCGCCGACCGACCGGGCGTGCCGCACCATGGCGCCGACGTCCAGGCCGCGGCTGGAGATCCGCGCGACCTCCTCGCCGGTGGCCGCGTCGAGCAGCGGCTCGCCCTCGTCGTCGGCGCGCACCCAACGTCCGGCGCAGTAACTCTCCAGTAGCGGCGTCATCGCTTTCCCTCCTCGCAGTCGCGGCGTTGCGGAACTCGAACAGAGGGCCCGCCGCCCGGTTGCGCTCAGCGGTAGGCGCGTGCCACGGTATTACAGACCGATCGTTAAGTAAATGCCGCCGGGAGGAGCCGTGACAGCTCAGCTACAGGGGGCATCCGATGCTGCGCTCCAGGAGGCGTTCGACGCCGTGATCGCGCGGCACGACCGCATCGAGCCGCGCGACTGGATGCCCGAGGCTTACCGGAAAACGCTCGTGCGGCAGATCGCCCAGCACGCGCACTCGGAGATCATCGGCATGCAGCCGGAGGGCAACTGGATCGGCCGGGCGCCCTCGCTGCGGCGCAAGGCGATCCTGCTCGCGAAGGTCCAGGACGAAGCCGGCCACGGCCTCTACCTCTACGCGGCCTGCGAGACGCTCGGCGTCTCCCGCGACGAGCTCGTCGAGCTGCTGCTGGCCGGGAAGCAGAAGTACTCGTCGATCTTCAACTACCCGACGCTGTCCTACGCCGACGTCGGCACGATCGGCTGGCTGGTCGACGGCGCCGCGATCTGCAACCAGGTGCCGCTGTGCCGGACCTCCTACGGCCCGTACGGGCGGGCGATGATCCGGATTTGCAAGGAGGAGTCGTTCCACCAGCGGCAGGGCTACGAACTGCTGGCGACGATGGTGCGCGGCACCGACGAGCAACGCGCGATGGTGCAGGAGTCCGTCGACCGGTTCTGGTGGCCGTCGCTGATGATGTTCGGGCCGCCCGACACCGACTCGCCGAACAGCGCGCAGTCGATGGCCTGGGGCATCAAGCGCAACTCCAACGACGAGCTGCGGCAGAAGTTCGTCGACATGACCGTGCCGCAGGCCGACGCGCTCGGCGTCACGCTGCCCGATCCGGCGCTGCGCTGGAACGCCGCACGCGGCCACTACGACTTCGGACCGCCGGACTGGGACGAGTTCGCCGCGGTGATCCGCGGCGACGGCCCGTGCAACGCGCAGCGGATCGCGCACCGCCGGGCCGCCCACGACGAGGGCTCCTGGGTACGCGAGGCCGCGACCGCGTTCGCCGCACGGACCGAGCGATGACCGCGGATCGGCGGGACTGGCCGCTCTACGAGGTGTTCGTCCGGGCCAAGCGCGGGCTCAACCACGTCCACGTCGGATCCCTTCACGCACCGGACGACACCATGGCCGTCCACCACGCCCGCGACGTCTACACCCGCCGCAACGAGGGCGTGAGCATCTGGGTCGTCCGCGCCGACGCGATCACCGCGTCCAGCCCGGACGAGAAGGGCCCACTCTTCGCCCCGAACGCCGACAAGGTCTACCGCCACCCCACGTTCTACGAGATCCCGGCGAACGTCCCCCACATGTGAGGAGGCCGCTGATGGACGACGACAGCATCTACGCCGGCCTGCTGGACAACGACTCCACGCAGTGGGCGTTCGGAACGAACTTCGAGGATCCGCTGGCCGGGGTCGACACGACGGTTCCGGACGGCGTCGACCACACCGCTCTCGCCACGTACTGCCTGATGCTCGCCGACGACGCGCTCGTGCTGTCCCAGCGGCTCTCCGAGTGGTGCAGCCGCGCCCCGGACCTGGAGGAGGACATCGCGCTGGCGAACATGGCGCTGGACCTGCTCGGTCAGGCGCGCCTGCTGCTGGCCCGCGCCGCCGCGGCGGACCCGCGGGTCGTGCCCGCGCTGCCGGACGGCTCACCGGTCCCGGCGGAGGACGCGCTGGCGTTCTTCCGCGACGCCGAGCAGTTCCGCAACGTGCGGCTCGCCGAGGTATCGGGCGGCGACTTCGCGCACGTCGTCGTCCGGATCCTGCTGTTCGCCTCCGCGCGGCTCGCACTGCTCGACCGGCTGCGGAGCAGCCGGGACCACGTGCTGGCGGCGGTGGCCGCGAAGGGCGTCAAGGAGCTGACCTACCACCGCGACTGGGCCGCCCGGTGGTTCCGCACGCTGGCGCGCGGCACCGCGGAGTCCCACCGGCGGCTGCGCACCGCGCTCGACGCGCTCTGGCCGCTCTACCCGGAGCTGGTGTCGGCGCACCCGGTGGAGCGTTCGACGGCGGTGGCGATCGTCGTCGACCTGGACGGCCTGCCGTCCG
>NZ_BAAAYN010000102.1:6376-13610 GCF_039536245.1 Cryptosporangium minutisporangium
GACCTGGACGGCCTGCCGTCCGACGTCGACGCGGTCCTCGACCAGGTGTTCGCGGTGAGCGGCGTCGCGCGGCCGCAGCACCCGCCGCTGGCCGGCGTCGGCGGGCGGACCGGGCGCGACGGGCTGCACACCGAGGCGCTCAGCCGGATGCTCGCCGAGATGCAGGTGGTCGCGCGCGCCCACCCGATGGGGCGCTGGTGACCCCCCGAACCCGGCTGAACGCCGAGACCCGGGTGAACGCCGAGACCCGAACGACCTCGGAGGCCCGGGCGCGCGCCGTCGCTGCCGAGGTGCGCGACCCGGAGCTGCCGATGCTGACCCTGGGTGACCTCGGGGTGCTGCGGGAGGTCCGGATGGAGGGGGACGGGGTCGTCGCGGTGATCACGCCGACGTACTCCGGTTGCCCCGCGCTGGCGACCATGCGGGACGACCTGGTCCATCGTCTGACCGACGCGGGCTTCCCGCGCGTCGAGGTGCGCATCGCGCTGGCGCCGGCCTGGTCGACCGACTGGATCTCCGAGCGGGGCCGCGCCGCCCTCCGCGCGGCGGGCCTGTCGCCGCCGGGACCGGCACGCCGGGAACCCGGTCCGGTGGCGCTCACCTTCGGCCCGACCCGCCGCGCCCCACGGTGCCCGCGCTGCGGTGCGGACGCCACCCGACTGGTGTCCGAGTTCGGCGCCACCGCGTGCAAGGCCCTCTACCGCTGCACTGCCTGCCTGGAGCCGTTCGAGCACGTCAAGGAGGTGTGATGAGGCCGGTGTTCCACCCGCTGCGGGTCGCCGCGGTCGAGCGCCTCTGCGACGACGCGGTCGCGGTGACGTTCGCGGTCCCCGACGAGCTCCGCGCGGCCTACGCGTTCCGCGCCGGACAGTCGCTGACGCTCCGGCGGACGATCGACGGCCGGGAGGAGCGGCGCTCGTACTCGATCTGCGCCCCGGTCGGCGCGGAACCCCGCATCGGCGTCCGCGAGATCCCGGCCGGGATGTTCTCCTCCTGGCTGGTCCACGACGTCCGGCCCGGGGCGACGATCGAGGTGCAGGCCCCGACCGGCGCGTGGGACGCCGATCCGGCCCGCGGCGAGCGGCACCTGTGCATCGCCGCCGGATCCGGCATCACGCCGCTGCTCTCGATCGCCGGAACCGTGCTCCAGCACCCGGCCGCGCAGGTGTCCCTGCTCTACGGCAACCGCACCAGCCGCACCGTGATGTTCGCGGACGAAATCGGCGACCTGAAGAACCGGTACGGGCCGCGCCTGCAGGTGGTCCACGTGCTCTCCCGGGAGCCGCGCGACGCCGCGCTGCTCTCCGGTCGCCTCGACCGCGAGCGGCTGCGCCGCCTGCTCTCCGACCTGGTCCCGGTGGAGGCGTTCGACCACGTGTGGCTGTGCGGACCGCACCCGATGATCGAGGACGCGCGGGCCGTGCTCACCGACGCCGGTGTGCCGCCGGACCGCGTCCACGTGGAGCTGTTCTACGTGGACGCGCCACCGCCGGAGCCGCGGCGCACCACCGCGGTGGTGGGCGAGACGACCAGGCTCACCACGGTGCTCGACGGCCGGCGGGCCACCGCGACCGTGCCTCGGGACAGCACGCTCCTCGACGCGACCAGGGCGACGACCGGCAACGCGCCGTTCGCCTGCAAGGGTGGCGTCTGCGGTACCTGCCGGGCCCGCGTCCGCGAAGGTGTCGCCGACATGCGGCGGAACTACGCGCTGGAGCCGTCCGAGGTCGCGGCCGGGTTCGTGCTGACCTGCCAGACGTTCCCGGTCAGTGACGCGGTGACGGTGGATTTCGATGCTTGAAGACACCGCACGGCGGAGTGCGGAGGTGATGCTCGCCGGGGACGCCGCGAGCCGCTCGCTCGGCATGGGACTCGAGCACGTCGGCACCGGAACCGCCGAGGTCTCGATGCGGGTCCGGCCGGACATGACCAACGGCTGGGCGCTCTGCCACGGCGGTCTGATCGCGACGCTCGCGGACACCGCGTTCGCGGTCGCCTGCAACTCGCGGGGCGAGGTGACGGTCGCCGCCGGATTCGACATCACGTTCCTGGAGTCCGCGCGCGCCGGTGACCGGCTGCTCGCCCGGGCGACCGAACGGGCCACCCGGGGTCGCTCCGGCGTCTACGACGTCACGGTCCTGCGCCTGGCCCACGACGAAACCCCCGCCGAGGTCATCGCCGAGTTCCGGGGCCGGAGCCGGTCGCTCGGGCGCGCCATCCCCGGGCTCGCCGCCGATTTTCGGGAAGACCACCCCTGAGCCCCTCCGCCAGCGGTGCTCTTCCGAAAAACCACCACGGGCGGTTCACGCGCGGCGGGTCAGGCCCTCGAAGGCGATCGTGACCAGGGCGTCGGCGACGGTCGCGGCGTCGTACGTGCCCGCCGCGCGGTACCACTCGACCAGCGAGTTCACCATGCCGAACAGCAACCGGCTGACGAGGTCCGGCGGAACGTCGTCCCGCAGCGCCCCCTCCGCGATGGCCTCCCGCACCAGCGCGGCGAGCCGGTCGTCCAGCCAGCGACGCCGCTCCAGGGCCTCCTGCTCGACCGCGGTGTTGCCGCGGATCCGGAGCAGCAGCGTCACCGACGGCTGGTGCGCGACGAGCACCTCCACCGAGCGGTGGACGACGTCGCGCAGGCGGGCGTAGGCGGTGCCGTTGCCCCGGGACGCGTTCGACACCAGGGTCGTCAGCTCGTCCAACGCGTCGTCGAGGGCGAGACGGAGCAGGTCTTCCTTGCTGTCGAAGTGGTGGTAGATCGCCGGCTTGGTGACGCCGAGCTCCTTGGCGAGATCGCCGATGCTCGTCGCGTCGTACCCCTTGCGGTTGAACAACTCCACGGCCGCACGCAGAACGGCGGCCTGGTCGTAGCCGGGTCGGCCACGCCCGCGACGGGCCGGCGAGGTCGGGTCGACTGCTGTCACCGGGGAAGCCTCTCACGGCGCTCCCGGGCTTGCCGCTCGTGGCACTACAGCCAGCTGTACCGGAGATCCGGTGGTGCGGGGTAGCGGTTCGCGCGGCCGCCGAACCTAGCGTCGAACGGCATGAGAACGAAGAAGGCCCCGTCGAGCCCGCACACCGTGCCCTCTGTGCCCTCCCCGTACGCCGTGCGCCTGGATTCGGTGTCGAAGGTGTACGGGTCGGGTAAGGCCGCGGTCCGCGCGCTCGACGCGGTTACGGCGGAGTTCCCGCGTGGCACGTTCACCGCAGTCATGGGCCCGTCCGGGTCCGGCAAGAGCACGTTCCTGAACTGCGCGGCCGGTCTGGACCGGCCGACGTCGGGCCGGGTCGTGCTGGGTGGCACGGAGCTGTCCGGCCGCTCCGAGACCGAGCTGACCGAGCTGCGCCGGGACCGGATCGGGTTCGTCTTCCAGGCGTACAACCTGCTCGGTGCGCTGACCGTCGCGGACAACGTCACGCTGCCGATCCGGTTGGCCGAGAAGCCGGTCGATCCCGGGCAACTGGCGGCCGTACTCGCCGCCGTCGGGCTCGCCGAGTTCGCCGACCGCCGCCCGAGCCAGCTCTCCGGGGGCCAGCAGCAGCGGGTGGCGATCGCCCGCGCGCTCGTCACCCGGCCCGACCTGGTGTGCGCCGACGAACCGACCGGCGCGCTGGACAGCCGCAGCGGCCGTCAGGTCCTCGCCCTGCTCCGGACGATCGTCGACGACCTCGGCCAGACCGTGCTGATGGTCACGCACGACCCGGTCGCGGCCGCGCACGCCGACACCGCGGTGTTCCTCGCCGACGGCCGGCTGGCCGGCGCGATGACCCGGCCGTCCGCGGAGCAGATCGCCGAGCGCATGACCCACCTGGGGGACGCGTGAAGCGGCGCATGCTGGCGCTGGCCTGGAGCACGGTCCGGGGGCGGAAGGGCGGGTTCGTCGCGGCGTTCGTCGCGGTGCTGTCCGGCTCGGCGGTGATCACGGCCTGCGGAATCCTGCTGGAGAGCAGCGAGCGCTCGGGCGTGCCGACCGAGCGCTACCGAGCCGCCGACCTGGTAGTGGGCGCCCGGCAGGCGCTGCCGGTCGACGACGACGTGGATCCCCGGTTCCGCGAGCGGGCCACCCTGCCGGCCCAGCTCGTCGGGGACCTCGCGCGCGTGCCCGGCGTCCGGGCGGCGATCCCCGACGTGAACGTCCCGGTGAGCCTCGTGACGGCGGACGGCGAGGTGCTCGCCGGGCCGGACCGCGCCCCCGCGCTCGGGCACGGTTGGAAATCGGCCGTGCTCGGCGCGTTCACCACGACCGCCGGGCGGGCGCCGGCCCGGCCCGACGAGGTGGTCCTGGACTCGGCGCTGGCGCAGCGGGCCGGCGTGGCCGTCGGCGCGTCGATCCGGCTCGCGGTCGGCTCGGCTCCGTCGACCTACCGGGTGACCGGCATCGCGACTCCGCGCGGCGGCGACCTCGCCCGGCAATCCGCGGTGTTCGTCACCGACGACCGGGCCCGGGAGCTGACCGGGCAACCCGACCGGGTGGACGCGATCGGCGTGCTGGCCGCGCCCGGCGTCGGTACCGACGAGCTGGCGCGCGCGATCGAGGCGGCGGCTCCCGGGGTGACCGTCTACACCGGCCGGAGCCGGAGCGAGGTGGAGTTCCCCGACATCGGCAGCACGCGGTCGTTCCTCAGCGAGCTGTCGCTGGCGTTCGGCGGCAGCATGGTGCTGGTCATCATGGTCGTCGTAGCGAGCACGCTCGCCCTCTCGGTTCGGCAGCGGCTGCGGGAGCTGGCGCTGCTGCGGGCGATCGGCGCGACCCCGAAGCAGGTGCTCGGCATGATCGCCGCCGAGACCATGGTGGTGGGCGCGCTCGGGGCGGTGCTCGGCGTGATTCCGGGCATCGGGCTGAGCTTTCTGATCCGCGAGACGTTCGCCCGCCTCGGCGCGGTACCGGCCGACTTCGCGCTGTCGATCAGCCCGCTGCCGCTGCTCGTCGCGGTGGTGCTCTGCCTGATCGGCGCCCGGCTGGGCGGCTGGATCGCCGCCCGCCGCGCGGCCAAGCTCAAGCCGGTCGACGCGCTCGGCGAGGCCGCGCTGGAGCCGCCGAAGCTCGGGTGGTTCCGGGTGACCGTCGGCGTGCTCCTGATCCCCGCCGCGCTGGCCATGGCGCTCGTGCTGCCGCTGCGGTTACCCGGCGAAGGAGCCGTGGAGAGCGCGGCGTTCTCGGCGTTCCTGCTCGTCCTCGCCGTCGCGCTGCTGGGGCCTCGGCTGCTCGGCGGCGCCGTCACCGTGCTGGGCCCCTGGCTGAACCGTCGCTCCGGGGTGAGCGGGTTCCTCGCGTCCGCGAACGCGCACGCCAACTCCCGGCGGCTCGCCGCGGCGACCACTCCGCTGATCATGGGCATCACGCTCGCCGCCGGGCAGCTCTTCAGCGGAACGACCGCGAGCGCGGCCGCACAGGATCAGGCCGCGGACGGGCTGCGCGCGGACTACGTCGTCACCTCCTCGTCCGCCGGCGTCTCCCCGGAGGTCGCGGACGTGCTCCGGACCGTGCCCGGCGTCTCGGCGGTGACCCCGGTCGTCCGCACGCAGACGCTGGCGACGTTCGGGTCGCGGGACAGCCCGCAGCTCAGGGCCTACCCGGCGCAGGGAGTCGTCGGCGACCGGCTCGGCGAGACGATGGACCTCGCCGTGCTCGACGGGGACATCGCCGAGCTGCGCGGCAACACGGTGGCGCTGAGCCGGATCGCGGCGGGCACCCTCCAGGTCGCTCTCGGCGACACCGTCGAGCTCCATCTCGGCGACGGCACGCCGATCGAGCCCACGGTGGTCGCGCTCTACGAGAGAGGACTCGGCCTCGGCGACGTCACGCTGCCGCACGACGTCGTCCTGGACCACACCACCGACCGCCTGGACTTCGCGATGCTGGTCGCGGCGGCCGCGGGAACCGACGTCGGGGCGCTCGGTGACACGCTGCGCGCCGCCGTCCGGCACCTCCCGACCGTCTCCGTCGACGACCGCGAGTCGTTCGTCGCCGCGCAGCACGACGAGGTCGCCGGCGAGTCGGCGGTCGGCCTCGTCCTCAACGCGGTCCTGCTCGGCTACCTCGCGATCGCCGTGGTGAACACCCTGGTGATGGCGACCGCCGCTCGTTTCCGCGAGTTCGCCCTGCTCCAGCTCGTCGGCGCCACCCGGGGGCAGGTACGCGCGATGATGCGCGGCGAGACGCGGATCATCGTCGTGGCCGCCGTCCTCCTCGGCACGCTCGCCGCGATCCCGTCCCTGATCGGCACCAGTCTGGGGCTGACCAGGACCGTGCTCCCGTCCGTCCCACCGCTCACCTACCTGGGAATCGTCGCGGTCGCCGCGCTGCTCGGCCGGGCCGCCGTGATGACCTCGGCCCGGATCGCCATGCGGGCGCAGCCGGTCGACGCGATCGGCGTGCGCGAGTGACCCGGCCGTCGGCGCGCTCAGAGGTGGGCCAGGGCGGCCGCCGGGTTCTCGACCGCGTCGGCGACCCGCCGCAGGAACCGGGAAGCGGTCTCGCCGTCGCAGACCCGATGGTCGAAGACGAACGACAGCTGGGCGACCTTCCGGACGACGACCGCGCCCTCCACCACCCAGGGCCGGTCGATGATCCGCCCGACGCCGAGCATCGCGACCTGCGGCGGGTTGAGGATCGGGGCGCCACCGTCCACGTCGAACACGCCGTAGTCGTTGAGCGTGAACGTGCCCGCCGTCAGCTCCGCGGGCGTGCTCGTCCCGGCGCGCGCCGCGGCGACGACGCGACGGATGCCGACGCCGAGCTCCGTGGTCGTGAGCGTCTCGGCGCCGACGACCGCGGGCACCACCAGCCCCCGCGCGCCCTGGACGGCGATGCCGAGATTGATCCGGTCGAGATGGACGATCTCCTGCCGCTCGGCGTCGTAGCGACTGTTGAACACCGGGAACTCCCGGAGCGCGGCCACGGTGAATCGGGCCAGGTAGGCCAGCAGCCCCGGCTCGGTGCGCTCCCGCAGCGCGACCAGCGGGGTGGCGTCCACGTCCACCCAGATCGTCGCCTCGGGAATCTCCCGGCGCCAGCGGGTGAACACCGCCGCGGCGGCTTTCCCGACGCCGGAGAGCGCAACCCGTCGCCCGCCGCCCGCCTCGGGCGCAGGCGCTGCGCTCGGGCCCGGCGCGCTGTCCGGGCGGGGGTCGGTGGCCGGGCCGGGATCGGCGGCCGGGCCGGGATCGGTGGCCCACTCGATCCGCCCGGGAAGAGCCGCTGCGGCGCCCGCCTGCGCCGCAGCGGCCCGCTCG
>NZ_BAAAYN010000103.1 GCF_039536245.1 Cryptosporangium minutisporangium
CCCGAAGACGCCCGCCAGCTCGCCCGGCACACCCTGCCCGAACTCGACGAACACGACCTGTCTCATCTCGAGGATTACCGGGCCGCTTGCCGCCTAGTCGTCGGCAACCGGGAGACCGCCGCCTTCACGCTGCGCACCAACCTGCCCCGTCCAGCGGTCGGTGAGGCGGCCGCCGTGCGGGAGACCGCCGCAGCCGCCAACCCGACACAGCCACCACCGCTCGAGTCCGACGCCGCCCAACCCGCGGAACCCAACGAGCCTGGGGAACCGGTCCAACCCAGGGAATCGGCCCAGCCCCAGGGGCCGGCCCAGCCCAACGAGGCCCGCCCTCCCGGCACGGGCCATTCAACAGCCACCCAACAGGACTCCCGGACAGCCAACAGGTCGCGCGGAGCTACCAAACAGGGACAGTGAGTATAGGCAACCCGGCTTCTCGTTCGCGTCGACCGTGTATCTCGATGCGCCTGTCGTAGCGCCTTCGGCGAGGTCCGTTCTGGATCCACGCCGGCGAGACACAAGCCGAGATGCGGCTGCTCTGTCCCACCAGCCGCCGCCGAGCCAGCTGAGGCCGAACCTCTTTGGCCTCAGCCCGGCGTCACCACGCCCTAGGCCCGGCCTGCACTACGCCTCGTACTGCCGGGTCTAGGCCGACCCCCGCTCACCCAACAGCCCAGCTAGGAGGCGCTCATGCCCGCCACCGACGAAACCCGACAGTCCCCTGATGGGGGACTCCCTACGGGGGATACTCCCCTCGTTGTCGTCCGGACCGCCGAGGTCCGCTCCTCCACGGTCCTGACCTTGGCCAACATCTCCCCCCGGCTCCGCCCGCGTGACCGCGCGATCGCCGCGCTGCTTCACGAGCACACCACCCTGACGAC
>NZ_BAAAYN010000104.1 GCF_039536245.1 Cryptosporangium minutisporangium
GACGACGGGCAGGGGCTGCCCATGATGAGCGACGAGGTTACCCGTGGGTTCCTCAATGCCGCGTGGGGCTCGCCCCGGCCCTGCTTGAGAGCGACCGCCTGCCGAGGGCGTTAGGCGGCCAGCGGCGCCACCTGGGCTGTTCGGGTGCCGTGGGCGGCGATGCGCGGGTCCCAGGGTCGGCCGGTGGTGACCACGGCGTGGAGCTGCCGCAGGATCGCGGCGGCGATCACGGCTTGGGCCTGAGTAACGCTGAGCCGGTTGGTCTCCCGCGTGGTCAGGTGTGTGAACCGGGCGGCGTAGACGGGGTTGGCTCGTTGGGCGCCCCAGACCGCGCGCCAGGCGGCCAGCCGGAGTCCAGGGCGGCCTTGGCCGGTGAGTTTGGTGCGGCCGACGAACGCGCCGGACAGCTTCTCCCGCGGGGCCAGGCCAGCGTGTTTGACCAGCGCCCGCGCGGAGGCGAATCGATGTGGGTCGCCTGTTTCGGCCAGGATGGCCGCCGCACCCAGCGGCGAGATCCCGGGAATCGAGACGACCAGGCCGGTCAGTCCATGATGGTCCAGAAAGGCCGTCATCCGCGCCTGGACGTCCTCGAGCCGGCGGTGGGTCTCGTGCCAGTCGCTCAGGATCAACCCGACCCGCTCGAGGGCGCCGCGCCGGTGCGCGGTCACGCCGGCCGAATCCTCGAGCGCGGCGAACAGCAGCCGGGCGATGCGCAGGCAAGGCCGGGTCCGCCCACGGCGGACGACTTCCCGACGGATCGCGGTCTCCCAACGCTCCAGGCCCAGGCGGCGCGCCCGCGCCAGGTCCCCGCCATCACGATCGAAGAGGACCGACAGCGCCGCGGTCCAGGTCACCGACCGGAACGGTTGCCGCGCGGCCTGCAACGCGGCGGGCCAGACGCACTCCAGCAACGCCCGGACCTGCTGCACCTGCCGGCCGGACTCGGTCAGCAGCTGCATCCGCCGTGCGCCCAGATGCCGCAACCGGCCCCACTCCTCGTCGACCGGCTCGGGAACGTAGCAGCGCAGCTGCGCGGTCAGCCGCGCGATCAGCACCGCGTCTTTCTCATCGGTTTTGTCCCAGGTCAGATCCTCGCTGCGGCGCGCCCAGGAAGTCACGACCGGCTGCACGCAGACGAACGGCATCTCGCGCTCGGCAGCCAGTTGACCGAGCACTCTCCACCGGTGACCGGTCGGCTCACACGCCACCGTCGCCCCGGCGAAGCCCGCCGCGCCAGCCTGTTTGGCCGCCCAATCCAGCGCCGTTCCCAGTTTCCACGCCGGGCAGCGGAACGTTCTTCGCGCCAGCACCTGCGAATCGTGGTCGCACACCACAACCATCTGCTTCGCATCAGCCAGATCAATCCCGACGATCGCATTCGACACCGGCACCAGAGCTCGTAACCGACCCAGCCGCGCGTTGCGGTTGCGATCACCCCGGGAAATGCCGCTACCGTTTCTCACCGAACGTCCTCCTCCTGCGATGGGACACCAAGCCCAACAAGCGCATCAGGAGGACGTTCCTAACGCCCTGAACGACACGCACAACGTCTTCCTATGCCGCGGCGGTCGCGGCAGCGGCGTTGTGCAGGGCGGGTGGGAGCACGCTGGTGTAGGTGTCGGCGGTGAGCACGATGCTGGCGTGCCCGAGCTGGTCTTGGATGAGTTTCAGATCGGCGCCGGCGCAGTGTGCGGGGCTGGCGGCGCCGTGGCGGAGGTCGTGCAGACGTCCTGGTGGTAGGCCGAGGTTCTTGCGCAGGAGCCGGAATCGGTTGGTGATGTAGCTCGGGCGCAGTGGCGGGCCGTCGGTTTTGGTGAAGACGTAGCTGGTGTCGGTCCAAGCTTCGCCGGCGGCGCGGCGTTCGAAGCGTTGCTGCTGGGCGTGGGCGCGGGGGATCGCGACGGTGTGCGGGTCGAGAGCGACGGTGCGGCGGCTGGCGGCGCTCTTGGGTGCCCCGACCAGGATCGCGCCGGTGACCTCGACGCGCTGTTGGGCGATCATCAGCTGACGGGCGCCGAGGTCGAGGTCGCACCACCGCAGGCCGGCGGCTTCGCCGCGGCGCAGGCCGCGCAGGGCAATCGGGTGCCAGAGGGCGTGCAGCCGGTCGGTGTTGGTGCCTTGCAGGAAGGTGGCGAATTGCTCGGCGGTCCAGACGGTGACCGGTTCACGTTCGCCGGTGCGTCGCCAGGTCTGGACGCGGGGTTCGGTCCAGACCACTGCGTGCGGGCGCCGGGCGGGGCGAGTTCGATCCGTCGGGCGGGGTTGTCGGTGACGAGGCCTTCGGATCGCGGCGTTGAACGCCGCCCCGCAGGGTGGCTTTCACTCGGTGGAGGGTGGAGCCGGCGAGCGGTTCGCCGTAGCGGTTGCGCTGTTGAGCGAGGGCGGCGAAGGCCTCGGTGAGCTATGGGGCGGTGACCTGTCCAAGGCGATAGTATGTTCTGACCAGCATTATTGGCGCGTCACTACGCTAAGAGCTTACGTACCGCCTTGCCGATAGCTGGATACTCCGTTTATCATTCAAATTGCGTACACAAACGTGCCGATACCTTCGCAAGTTCAGGCGCCAGTCCCCAGGGATGGGCAACCGGCCAGCTCCTGTCAATGTGTAGTTCAATACTTCCACCACAGTGCAGCACATTGCGGGCAGCCGACATTCATGTACCCGCTGGAATCCCGTTTCATGTCGTCGGGCCACGCGTCGATAGCGTGGATCACAGCCGAGCATTTCGGGCACGTGGTGTAGTGCGCCCCACCCTGCCGCACGGTCTCGGCATCGCCACGTTGCACCGCAGCCACCATCTGTGCGAGCCAGTCCACGAAGTCGATCGGTTCGCTACGGGAGCTTGCCTTGTCGAACGCGTCCCGATCCGCCGTCAAGTCGTCGGATGACCGTTTGTGGCCCGATAACCGCCTGAACCAGCCCATTGGTTCGACTCCTCGTAGCCTCAGCCCGGTGCCAAGCCCCAGGCAATCGATCAACAACCTCAGGCGGTCGCATTCATCTATCGGCAATCTCGACGCATGGTAGATGGCTGGCGCAAACCGCACCGAAACGGGCCCTTCAGCGGCCGAACCTCCGCTCGCGAAGCGCGTCCCACCGCTCCACAGCCAAGTGCCAAACCTTCCCCAAACCGCCGCACGCACAAGTCATGCCGGCCGTAGTTGGCACCGCACTTCCCCAGCTCGATCGGCTGTGCCTGTGGTGTCCCGCGATGCCCGACTACGCGCCGCCGCCTGGATCCACGATGGGGACTGGGGCTCGGCCAGCTGACGACGGCGCCGGTGGCCGGACCAGAGCGTAGGCGTGCCCGGCACGATCGTTCGGGTGGCGTCACCTGGCCGGTGGCAGCGCCTGGGCCAGTTCGACCAGTGCCTCCAGGGTCGCCGCGACCTCGGCGTTGGTTGGGGCCGGATCGAGCAGTACTCGCCCAGCGTGGGTCCGGCTGCGCCGGGAGAGTAGCTCCCAGCGCGATCGCTTGCTCTGCGGCGACGCCGAGATCATCAGCGGTGAGGTCAAGTGGACAATCGACGTCCCCGGCCAGACCGGCGGGACATAGCTCGCGACCCGCTGCATTACCAGTACGGTGCCGCGGACCTCGATCCCGACGCTGGACTCCTTCGCCCACAGCTGTCTTCCACCGAGTAGTGCCAGGTAGAAGTCAGCGAGCTGGCGCGGGTAGGCGCAGTCCAGAGATCCCCACCAACCTTGTCGGGCCGCTCACGGTCCCAGCGGCACCCTACGGCCTCCGCCTTCTACTCGTCCCGTAAAAACATCCGGATTTGCAGTTCACCGTATGCTCGGCCCAGCGGGGCGTGGATTTGAAACCAGACGATCGCTTAATGCCGCGTAGTGCTCGGCTAACTAGAGATCGTCGGCAGCGTGCGAGAAACCGGCATCGTCGCGTGCCTACACCAGCCGGTTGTCAGTCAGGCTGACGTCGTACTTCCGCGACACGCCTTGCTCGGCGAAGTAGACCTTGACGAGCGTCGCGGTCGCGTCGTCGTTGCCGGCTCCCGCTTGGGATCTCCTCGTCCATCTCGGCACGGTTGAGAAGGAACGCGGCGCATTCGTGCCAGGTGAACGAGGCACGCGGGCTGTCCCGTAGGCCGGCGCGGGAACGACCCTAGTCCGAGGCTGTCGCTGTCCAGTCAGCGGCGACGGACCCTTCCTCCCAGTGCCACCACCCTTTGGCTTCGCCGTGCTCCAGCAACATGCGGATCCGAGGCAGGTCCGCCGTCGGCGGAATATCCAGTGCGACCATGCCGAACTGTTCGATGCCCTACTAGTAGGTCCGGGTGTGATGGCGGTATCGGCCGGGGGACAGGCCGTGCTCCCTCTTGAACGCTTTCGCGAATGCGTATTCGGAGGTATACCCGGTGCGTTGCGCGACGGTGAGCAGCGGTTGGTCGCTGTCTCGCAGTAACTGTGCGGCCAGGGTCATCCGCCACCAGGTCAGGTATCCCAGCGGTGGTTTGCCGATCAGCGAGGTGAACCGGCGGGAGAAAGCTGCGCGTGACAATCCCGCCTTGGTGCCCAGCGTTTCGACCGTCCACTGCCGGGCGGGCTCCTGGTGGATGTGGCGCAGGGCGGTGGTGATCGCCGCGTCGCGCAACGACGCGGCCCACCCGGTGGACTTGCCGTCGTCGGTTTGCTCCGCGAGCCAGGCTCGCAAGATATAGAGCAGCATCATGTCCAGCAGGGCCGATACGACGGCTTCGGATCCGTGGCCGGGGTTGGCGACCTCGTCGCCGAGCAGGTTGACGGCGGCATGCAGCGGCGTACGGTGGCCGAGACGAGCCGGTACGTGGATGACCTCGGGTAATTCCTCGAACAACGGATGCGGCCGGGTGCGGTCGAGGGTGTAGGCGCCGCACAGCAGGACCGTCGCAGCGCCGCCGCCGCCGCCGTCGGCGCTCGGCCTGATCTCCTGCAGTGAGCCCGAAGGCGCGCCCGCCAATGACGTCGACGGACTGTCAACCAGGGCGTGCCCGCATCCGTGCGGAAGACACACCACATCGCCCACGCCTAAGGCGATCGCAGCGCCCTCTTCCGGGACTAACCAGCACGTCCCTTCCAAGACCACATGGAAGCCGGCGCCGGAGAACGGGTCAGCCCGCACCCCCCACGGAGCGCGCTTGCAGATCTCCGCCGAATGGGGACGGCCGGTCCGCATGACGCCGATCGCGTCGCTGAGCACGTCCATCGCCAGATCGTATCCCCTGCTGCCGTTGAACGAGACGATCAGACATGAAATGAAGACAGAAGGCCATTGGGGGCCGACTCGTGCTCTTCATACGCTGAGTGCGCCAACGGATTGACCGATCGATTCCCCGGAAGGACGGGAGATGAGCCTGTACACCGCCGTCGCCACCGCTACCGGCCGCGACGGCCGCGCTTTCAGTTCGGACGACAAATTGGACGTCGGGCTGGCTCTCCAGAAGGAACTGGGGGGCACCGGCGACGGCACCAACCCTGAGCAACTCTTCGCGGCGGGTTACGCCGCATGTTTCGCCACGTCTCTGCAGCTCGTTGCACAGGCCAAGAGGATTGATGTCGCGGGCATGTCTGTTACCGCCGAGGTCGGTTTAAACCCCAATGGACAGGGCGGCTTCCGGCTCGAAGTCACTCTGCGGACGAAGCTGCCGCGGGATGTTCCCCGGGATGTCGTTCACGAGCTCGTCGAGGCCACCCACCAGGTATGCCCGTACTCGAACGCCATTCGCGGCAACATCCCGGTCGAACTGCTCATAGATTAGGGGTCGTCTTGTAACTGGATTGGCTTCGGTGGCTGGCCATCATGCGGGATGGCTTAGTGTCGTCGCCGGTCATCACCGCCTCGATCCGGGAGTGGATCGAGCCGATCACCGGCTTGACCCAGGGCCAGTTCTGCGAGCTGGTGCGGTCGCCGCCGCGGTGGTGAGGGGATCGCTGATGGGCGTCCCGGCAGGCAACGGGCGCTCGAGCTGCCCGACCGGGTGCTGCTGGTAGCGACCTACTGGCGGACGAACCTGACGATGCGGCAGATCGGGCCGCTCTTCGGCGTCTCAAACTCCGCCGTGCGCCAGGTACTGGACACGATCGGCCCGCTACTCGCGTTGGCACCGGTCCGTCGGCACCGCATCGACCAGATCGCGATTCGTCGACGGCACGCTTGTCCCGACCCGCGACCACACCCTCGAAGAACTACCGGTACTCCGCGAATCTGCAAGTCGGCCACCCCGACCGATAGGGATCCTCCTCGCCGAGAAGCCGACGGAACCAACATGACGCAGATTCGCCTCACAAAGCTTGACCCCTGATCTAGGACACAATCCTCAATCGCCGCCAGGATCCGCCCGTTTCGCAATGCTCCCCAACGCCGCCCGAGTCAGGAAGGAGCGGCTCGACTCCCAGGCGCTCGTTGGTAGGCGCCAACTCGCGTTCGATCGCAGCCAGCCGCGCGTCGGTCCGTCGCCGACGCGCGGCTGTGCCGATGCGCGGCAATCAGTCGCTTGCGGCCACGAGCGCAACGACCGATTTCCGCCAGCGCGTCCAGATGTTATCGGCCAATGTGTTAGGCATGATCACGCGTTCGACAATGACCGACCTGGCCGTGCTACAAGGCATGTACGCGGCCGAAACGGAGTACCTCGCGGCAGGCGGGCCAGGCGCCGCGGACTTTGCGCCGCTCGAACCATTCTTCTCGCCGAACGTTGTACTTCACCAGGCTACAAGCCTCCCGTACGGGGGCACCTGGCGGGGACATGAAGGCATGAAACGGTTCTTCCTCGCTATGAGCCAGACGTGGGACGTCTTCGAGATGGTCGAGCAGCACTTTCTCGCCGCCACCACTCCACTTGTCGTATTGACCTACGTCCACGCACGTGCCCGAATCACCGGACGCGGACTCGATTTCCCGATCTTGCAGACGATTACCGTTGAGGGCGGGCGAATTACCGAGGTTCGTCCTTTCTACTGGGACACCGCCGTGATCGTCGACGCCTGCACAGCGCAACTGCCGACCGGCTCCTGACAGTTGTACGCCCCTGTCCGGCTTGCTCGGTCGTGCGGGTTGTGTTGCAGCGCTGGGGGCGCGGCCATTACGCGAAGGTTTGCCACTCCGTCATCGGAATCGCGCCCTCGGTCGTGTCGCCGCAGCGTTCGGCCCAAGTCTGCGCGACAACGACGGGTCGGCTCAGCACGACGTCTCCGGCTCGTTGCGCCCGCAGGACCAGCCCGAGTTGCGGTGCCCAGGGATCGGCCAGCTGCGAGTAGCGCACCTCTTGGCCGCGGGATGTCACGTAGTCGTGAAACTCGTCTTCGAGCCGGGAAGGCGTGCGGCCCACCAGCCGTAGGCCATCCAACGTCACCTGGGGTCCGCGGAGTGCGTCGACGGCGAGCCCGGAGAGTCGACCTGATTCGTCGTAGTACGTGGTCACCGCAGGGCCGATCGCCGCCGTACCCACGAGGTCGTACTCCGCCCAGCCGTCGCTGCCCGAGGCGCTCGACTGGGATTGCGAGAGGCGAAGTCCGACCTGGACAGCGGCGTGGGCTTCGTTGGAGGTCATTCCGAACCTCAGCGGGCCGACGTGGGAGAGCGGAGTCAACGACCAGGCAAGCCGCTGGGAGTCTTCCAGTACGTCCCAAACCGACACGTTGTCTCCACATTGAGTAGTGAGTCGTGAAGCGGCGTGCTGCGCCCGCGGACTAGCCGGAACTATGCTCTATCGAGCGCCGCCAGAGTCGTCGTTTGACAAGGCCTTAATGCGCCGCATGACCCGGGTTGGCGGACCTCGCTGGACGCCCTCATCTGCCGCGGCTGGCGTGCTCGCCAGCGGAGCCGGTGGTCGATCGGTGGTTGCTCGGATGTAATGCAGCGTCGTGGTTCATTTAATCCGCGGGTTCTGGGTTCGATCCCCAGGCGGCCCACCCGCTGACCTGGGCTATCGCTCGGTCGTTCGTTCCTATGCGGATAGTGGTCGCTGACGGTGCTCCCTTTGCGCGAGAGATTGCATGCGCGCCCGGAGCCTGCTGTGAGCCGTTGAGCTGCGGTTTCCCGCTCTCACGGAGCCGTCATTTGCGTGCGTTGACGCGCGCGAGTCGGCGCCGATTGGCGGTCTTTCCAGAGCTTCCGGAAGCGGCAGCTGCCGTCCGTCCAGCCGCGTGACACGTACCCGGTGTCGGTCCAGTCCTTGCCGGCGGCGCGGCGCTCGAAGCGCTACTGCTCGGCGTGCGCGCGGAGAACATCGGTCGCCGCAACATGCGTATTCTTGTTCCGGCAATCGCGCCTGGTGACCTGAGGAAACCTCCGGACAGGTGCTGAACTCCGAGTCCCAGCACAGTCAGGGTGTTCGAAGGCAGGTTCCGTGGCGAACTCGGAGGCGCCTTGAAACTCTTGCTCACGTCGGGCGGCGTCACGAACCCAAGCATTCGCTCGGCGCTCGGGGAGCTTCTCGGCAAGCCGATCGCCGAGAGCCACGCCCTCTGCGTCCCGACAGCACAGTGGGGTCACCCGATGTGCGGCCCGGCTTCCGTGCGGGGCTTCCTCGCCGCCGAGCCCAAGTCCGACCGGCAGTGAGCCTTTGCCAACCTGGTGAGGGGGCTGGCCAGCGGTTGTGCGCGTGGCGTGCGGCCCGGGAGTGGATGTGCCAGCGCTGCGGCCGTCGTGGACAGCTTGGTGGGGGCGGTGGTAAAGGTGGTGCCCACCGTCCTGGGCGGACGGATCGATCGCGTCGCCTTCGCGGTTGGAGTGTCCGACACTCCTACGTCCGACCTGTTCCCTAGAGTCCGGCGGGTGAGTGAGAACGAAGCGTTGGATCGGACCCGTCGAGACTACGACGAGGTCGCCGAGTTGTACGACGACATGGTGCGACAGGGTGACCAAGTCATCGATGCGCTGTCAGCAGGGATGATCAACGCCTTCGCCGACCTCGTCCGCGCCGGTGGGTCGGTGGGTGCTGTGGTCGATGCGGGTTGCGGTCCCGGACAGTGGACCGATCACCTGGATCGAGCCGGTATCCGGGCTTACGGGATCGATCTGTCACCGGCCATGGTGGCGATCGCCCGCCGGTATCGTCCCGACCTGCGCTACGAGGTCGGTTCTATGCTCCATCTCGACGCAGGGGACGAGTCGATCGCGGGCATCCTGGCGCACTTCTCGTTGATCCACACGCCGCCGGACCTGCTTCCGCGTGTCCTGTCCGAGTTCGCCCGAGTGGTAGAGCCGGGCGGACCCCTGCTGATCGGTGTGCAGATCACCGACACCGCAGACACCAACGGTTGGGTCCCGTACGACCACAGAGCCTCACCGGCGTATCTGTGGACCCTCGACGCGCTCGCCGACCGACTGCGCGAGCACGACTTCGCCGAGCTCGGACGCCTGCGAATCGTTGCTCCGGCGCCAGGCAAGCCGCCCGCCGGATACCTGCTGGCGCGCCATGACGCCAGAAGTAACGAATGAATTTGCCGACCTGGGCGGGCAGTCAGCGGTGTGCAGCGTGGCGTGACGTCGAATGGGTGAATCTCCTGGTAGACGGGCGATTGCCTAGATCAACACGTCCCACCAGGAGCTTCAACGTGCTGTCCTACCCGTCCGGGATGACCGTGTCCAGCCGCGCCCTCGGCGTGCTCTCCGATGCGCTGCGAGCGCAGCGCAANCTACCCGTCCGGGATGACCGTGTCCAGCCGCGCCCTCGGCGTGCTCTCCGATGCGCTGCGAGCGCAGCGCAACCAGCGCCGAACCCAGGCGATCGAGGTCGCCCGCCGCAAGGCGTTCGTGATCCTCGACGGCACCCTGCTGCGCATCGACCGGGTAGGCATGACATCGGGCTATGACCGGGCCTTCTACTCCGGCAAGCACAAGGCCCACGGGCTGAACGTGCAGGTCGTCGCCGACCCGATCGGCCGGCTGGTGTGGATCTCGCCGCCGCTGCCCGGCGGGAGACATGACATGGGCGCTGCCCGTGAGCACGGGATCATCGACGCGCTGGCCACCCACGAGATCCCCGCGGCGGCCGACACCGCCTATCAGGGCGCCGGGCCGACGGTCGCGGTTCCGCAGCGGCGCCGTCGGAAGGATCTGGGCACCGGCCGCTACCGGCGCCTGTCCCGGAACCAGAAGGACGTCAACACCGCCCACGCCCGCCGCCGTGGACCCGGTGAGCGGGCCAACGCCGAGCTGAAGAACTGGCGGGTCCTGCGGAAGATCCGCTCCAGCCCGAACACCGCCCACCGGCTCATCGCCGCAGTTCAGACCCTCATGATCGCCAGCGCATGATCAGGTTGGCAAAGGCTCAATGCATGTGCAACTCGGTCAGCCGCCGGAACGCCTCGCCATCACCGGCCCGCGCCCTCGCGATCAGCTCGCTCGCTGTCACGGCTCATCACCCACCTGGTGTCAGTTCTTGCCAGCCCTTCTCCGGTTCTGACACCGGGCCGGCCGAGAACTGGGCGCTCCACGCCCGACCAATTCCTCCGCAGCGTGGTGTCTGCACCATCGACAGCTCGATTCCACCTCATGAGGAGCACACATGACACTCACGGGCAAGACAGTCCTGGTCACCGGAGCCAACCGCGGCATTGGGAGGGCGCTGGTCGAGGAGGCGCTGAGTAGGGGCGCGGAACGGGTCTACGCCGGCACACGGCAGGCCTTGAACCCGGGCCTTGACCCCTG
>NZ_BAAAYN010000106.1 GCF_039536245.1 Cryptosporangium minutisporangium
CGCGCCCGCCCGCGCCTCGGCGGCGTCGCTCGCCGCGCCACCGGCGACGGTCGCCGCCGCGGTCCCGAGCGCACCCCCGGACCCACCGCAGACTCCCACCGGCACCGTCTACAGCGCCACCGTCGAGCCCAACGGGCGCCGCCGCCGGGCCCGCTGGCTCGGGCTGCTCCCCCGGCTGGCCGTCGGCGCGCACGTCGCCAGCGGCGCGGCGCTGCGCCGGCTGCGCCCGCCGGGCACCGCGTCCGGCCTGGTCATCGGGTTCGACAAGGACGACACCGTCGCCACCGCGCGCCTGTTCCAACCGGAGCCGACCCGGATGGCGCTGGTCGGCGGGTTGTGGGCGGCCCGCGTCCTGGTGTTCCGGACGCTCGCCCTCGGCGCGTCCGTCACCGTCCTCACCGGACGTCCGGAGGCCTGGACCGGGTTCGGCCGGTGGGCCACCGGCTCCGACGAGCGGGTCGTGGTCCGCCCGCTGGACGCGCCGTTCGGAGCCCCGTCGTCGCCGCACGCGCCGGTCCTCGTCGTCCGGGACGGCAACGCGCTGACCGGCACCGTCCGCGGGACGCTCGGGCCGTGGCAGGCCCAGCTGTCGGTGGTGGAGCAGCTCACCGCGTACGCGTTCCCGGCGATCCGGGAGGCGAGCCTGGTCGCGGTGCAGCGTCTGGAGCCGGAGGAGGCGACCGCGGGAACGCCGCTGCTGGGCCTGAGCCGGGAGTCGCACGCCCTGGTGCGCAACCTCCAGAACGACATGCTCGCGCTCTTCGACGAGGGTGATCCGCGGTACGTCTGGACGCAGCCGACCCGGATCGAGCGGGCCCAGTTCGGGCCCCCGCGCCGCTACGACGCCCCGGTGCCCGCCCGCTGAGCGCATACCGTCCGGCCGCGCCGGGCATTGCCACGCCATGACGGCCACTGACACACGCCAGACGCTGCTGATCCTCGGCGCCAGCGGTGACCTCACCGCGCGGCTGCTCCTGCCCGGCCTCGGACGCCTCGTGGACACCGGTGGCGCCGAGAACCTCACGCTGCTCGGCGCCGGCACCGACGACTGGGACGACGAGCGCTGGCGGACTCGCGTACGGGAGTCGTTCGCCGCGCTCGGCGCGTCCGGCGACCGGGCGGAGGCGGTCGCCGCAGCCTCTCGGTACCTGCGCGCCGACGTGACGCACGGCGCGGACCTGCGGCGGCTGCTCGACGCCTGCCAGGGCGAGATCGTCGTGTTCTTCGCCCTGCCCCCGTCGGTGACCGCCAAGGCGTGCGCCGCGATGAAGGACGTCGGGCTGCCGCCCCGCACCCGGCTGGTGTGCGAGAAGCCGTTCGGCGTCGACGCGGACTCCGCACACGCGCTGAACGAGCTGCTGAACCAGCTCGTGCCGGAAGGTCAGATCCACCGGATCGACCACTTCCTCGGCAAGTCGACCGTGCTGAACATCCTCGGGCTGCGCTTCGCCAACCGGATCGTCGAACCGCTGCTCAGCAACGTCCACGTGGCGTCCGTCGACATCGTCTTCGACGAGGACCTCGGGCTGGAGTCGCGGGCCGGCTACTACGACGGGGCCGGCGCGCTGATGGACATGGTCCAGAGCCACCTGCTGCAGATCCTGGCGCTGCTCACCATGGACGCACCGCCCAGCCTCGCCGCCCACGAGTTCCGGGACCGCAAGGCTCAGGTACTCCGCGCGACCCGGGTCTGGGACGACGACCCGGTGGACTGGAGCCGCCGCGCCCGTTACACCTCCGGACAGATCGGCGACCGGCTCCTCCCCGCGTACGCCGACGAGCCCGGGGTGGACCCCGCCCGGCAGACCGAGACGCTCGCCGAGATGGTGGTGGCGGTCGACACCTGGCGGTGGGCGGGCGTCCCGTTCCGGCTGCGCTCGGGCAAGGCCGTCGGCAGCAAGCGCAAGGAAGCCGTGATCACGTTCAAGGAGCCGCCGCGCACGCCGGACGGGCTCACCGGTCCGGAGCAGCCCGACCGGCTGCGGATCGGGTTCACCCCGGACCGCATCGACCTGGACATCAACATCAACGGCCCCGGCGACCCGTTCGTGCTCGACCCGGTGACGCTGGGGTCGGAGTTCGGCCCCGGCGAGCTGCCGCCATACGGAGAGGTGCTGCGCGGCGTGCTCGACGACGATCCGACGCTCTCGGTGCGCGGTGACACCGCCGAGACCTGCTGGCACATCGTCGAGCCGGTACTCGCGGCGTGGCGGACCGGTGCCGTCCCGCTGCAGGACTACCCGGCCGGCAGCACCGGACCGAAGGACTCGCTGCTGTCCTGACCCGAGCCTGCGCGCGTGACCCACCGATCGGTGGGTCACGCGCGCACGCGTCAGGTGCTCTGGCCCGGGAGCGCCACCCGCTCGGACGGTTCGTACTCCTTCGGGGTGCTGCCGTGCGCCAGGACCGGCCCGCCCGGCGTGACCGGCGCGAACACGTCCTCGTCCCGCACGACCGGCACTCCGTCCGGGGTCACCGGAGCGTCCGCCGGCGTGCCGACCAGCGGGTCGGCGCCGTGGTGCCGGGCTGCCAGGTCGGCCTGGAACACCGGCCGCTCCGCACCCGTCGGACCGTCCGCTCCACCCGGCGCGGCGCCTCGCAGCGCGTCCGGAACGCCGACCGGCAAAGCGGACGCCGGGCGGTGTCCGATCGCCTGGTTGAGCACCGGAGTCGCCGGCATCGTGAGCCGCGACGCGCCGAACGGATTCGCCGGCCCCGGACGGAACGTCTGCGGCCGCGCCGGACGCTCCCGCCCCGGCGGGGGCGGCGGAGGCGCGTCCCGGCGGTCCAGCACCGGCCGCGTCGCACCGGGCGGCGGCGGCGCCAGCCCGGCCGGTCGGTCGGTGCTCCCGGGGCCGCCGAGTCCGGGGACCCCGGGCCGCCTCGGCCCGGTGCGTCCGACGAGGACCGGCGGCGCCGCTTGACGCGGTCCGCCGAACGGGGACGGTGGCAGCCCACCCGGTCCGCCCGGACCTCCCGGACCACCGGCCCGGAAACCGTGTAGCCCGCCGGGCCCGTTCGGAGTGGTCGGACGCCGCCCGGCGTTGGGCATCGGCGGTGGTGGTGCCCCGGGGTCACGCGGGCCGGAGCCGCCCAGTACCGGCCGGGCCAGCCGCGACCGCGGGTCGCCGGCCGCACGCCCTCCCGGCGGCATCGGACTCGGCACGTTCGGCGTCGTGCGGCCCGGCATCATCGGCAGGTTCGGCGCACCCGGCGCGCCGCCGGGCACGCCGGGCTTGAGCACGCCCTTGACCATGGCCTTGGCCACGTTGACGGGCGGTTTCGCCGGCGCGAGCGGTGGCGTCGGCAGGGCCGGCTGCCCGGGTACCGGAGCGGGGCCGACCCCGGGGGCCTTGGGCGGCAGGATCGTGCTCGGCGGTAGCACGGTAGGCGCCACCGGCGGCACACCCGGGCCGACCGGCCCCACCGCGGGCGGCGCGACGGGCGGCGGCGGCGTCGCGTTCACCGGCACGACCGGCGTCACCGGCCCCACCGGGGCCTTGCCCGGCGCGATCGGCGGGGCCGGCGCGGGCGGCTTCACGTTCAGCGCGTTCACCGGCGTCGGCGGTGTCAGGCCCGGTGGGACGACCGGTGCCGGTCCTCCGGGCACGCCGCCCGGCAGGGTCGGCGCATCGAGGAAGAGCCCCGGCGGCGCGACGACCGCGTTCGTCGGTCCCTCGTAGATGCCCGGCGTACTGCTGACGACGCCGTTGTAGCCGTCCCAGTAGGCGTCGCCCAACGAACTCTCGATCACCTGGGCGGGGTACGTGTACTTCTGGTGCATCTCGGCGAGGTGCTTGGTGTAGAGGTCCTCGGCGTTCTTCACCTCCTCCGGGCCCTTGATCTCGAGCTCCTTGTGCCACGCCGCCACCTCGTCGAGGTACTGCTTGTACAGCCTGCCGATCTCGGCCTGCTTGGCAGTCAGCGCACTCAGCACCACTCCGAGCGCGGCCGCGGTCTGGTCGGCGGCCTCCTGCCAGTCGTTGATCGACTTCAGCGCGGCACCGGGCCCCAGCGCCAGGAATTGCTGCGCGCCCGGCGATTTCCAGGACTTCGAGACGCCGTCGCTCTGCTGCTTGAGCGTGTCGCCCACCGTGCGCAGGTTCTCGGCGATGGTCTTCCAGTGGTGGATCAGCGCCTGGACCTTCTCCGGCTTCTGACCCATGATCCGCTTGTAGATCGCCTCGATACCGGATCCGGACGCGCCGGTGCGCCCGTAACCGTCCTTCTTGTTGTAGTAGTCGTAGGACTCCTGCGTCATCGACTCGGACGGGTTACCGGTCGGCTTGTAGGTCTGCTGGTAGTCCTGGAAGTGCTGCGACCCCACCGAGCTGTCGCCGTACTCGGTGAAGTTCTCGCCCATACGGCGCCCCTGGACCCGCAGGTCCGCGAGCTGCTCGTTCTCGCCTGAGCTGTAGCCGTAGTACTTGTCGTCCCCCATGGCGGCTCCTCGACCTAGCCCGGTGCCTTCACGCCCTGGTAGCCCTTGCGCCAGTCGACCTTCCCGGCGTCGGGGCCCAACTCTTCCTGCGCCTTCTGCAGCGGACCGTCCTCGATAGCGTTCGTCTGTGCCGGGAGGGGGTCGACCTTCTGGGTCCGGACCTCCGGATCCTTGTCGCCGACCTGCGTCGTCTGAGTGATGACCTTGCCGCCGTCGGCCGCGGGGCTGGTCTCGGTGGTCACCGTGGTGTCGGGCATCTTCTGCGTCTTACCGTCGGCTCCCTCGGTCTGCGCGCCCGCTCTGACCTCTTTCCGGTAGTACTCGCTGGACGTTCCGTCGGCCGAGTACTTGGTGCGGGTGGTCGTGGTGCTGATCACCTGACCGTTCGGACCGGTGAGCGTGGTGACCGCCATCGACGCGCCCGGCACCCCGGGGACGGGCTCACTGTGGACCATCTTCGACGAGCCGTCGGAGTACGTCGTCAGCCAGCCGGAGCCGTAGACCTGCGCGGTCGTGCCGCCGTTGGGATTGCTGAGCACCTCGGGCTGCTCACCGCCCTGGTTCTTCATCGCCAGGTCGAGCAGCGTCTCGCCGGTCACCGACTTCGGCATCCCGGGCGGCGCCTTCGCGTCGGGATCGGTGGCGAACGCGTACCCGAGGAGGTTCATCTTCTCCGCGGACTCGACGTCGCCGGCGTTGTAGGCGTGCGCGCAGACGTTCGCCGCGTTGCCGATCGCCATCAGCCCGCGGGTCATGTCGGCGACGAACGCGCTGAACGCGTACGACTGCTTCTCCATCGCGGCCTGCATCACCGGGCCTTCGGCGAAAATCCCGGCGTCGAAGCCGGACAGGCCGGAAAACGCCCCCGAGCTGTCGACCTCCACGGTGGACAACTTGGTGCTGATCGGCATCCCCGCGGTCATCGACTGCTTGAACACGTCCCAGCCGTAGTTACTGACCGCCTGCGGGTCGACGCGGAGATCCTCGTCGGCCATCAGTCAGTCCTCCTTCCCCGTTTCCCCGTTCCCGCGAGCCTAGATGCTGCCCGCGGCTTCTCCCGCCACTCTGCTCACTTCGTCAACTAACGTTAAAGTTCGGTCAGTCAGCCGGGAGATGGGCCAACTGGACGAGCTGGTTGCCTCCGCGGCGGGTGACCAGCCACCCGCGTCCCGGCGGCAGTGGCCGGGGCTTGAGGTTGCCGAACAGCGGACCCTCCTCGCGCGGCCCGGACATCAGGATGCCCGGCGACGCCAGCTCGCGGATGCGGCCGAGGAACGGGTCGTAGAGTGCCCGCGCCGCGCCGCCGACCCGCCGGGTGACCACGACGTGCAGCCCGATGTCACGCCCCTGCGCCAGGTACTCCAGCAGCGGCAGCAGCGGGTTGTTCGGCCCGTTGACGATCAGGTCGTAGTCGTCGACCAGCAGGAACAGGTCCGGACCGCTCCACCAGCTGCGGGTGCGCAGCTGTTCGGGCGTGACGTCCGGGCCCGGCAGGCGGCTCTTCATCACGGTGACGACCTGGTCGACCAGGTCGGCGGTGACCGCCGCCGACGTGCCGTAGCCGATCAGGTGGTCGGAGCTGATCGAGCCGAGCAGGCTGCGCCGGTAGTCCAGCAGGATGATCCGCGCCTGCTTCGGCTCGTACCGGTCGGTGATCGTCCGGGCCAGGCAGCGCAGGAACGTGCTCTTGCCGCACTCGACGTCGCCGAGCAGCAGCGCGTGCGGCTCCGCGTCGAAGTCCAGTCGCACCGCGGTCAGGTCCGCCTCCGCGATGCCGATCGGCAGCCCACGTGCGGTGTCCGCGGTCGCCGGCGGCAGCGCGTGGTACGGCAGGAGCGACGGCAGCAGGCGGACGGCCGGCGCCGGGGCACCCTGCCAGTCGTTCCGGATGCGCTGGACCAGCTTCGCGACGCCGTCGCTGAGGTTGGACGGGTCGGCGTGGCCGTCGATCCGCGGCAGGCCGGTGAGGAAGTGCATCGCGTCCGGCGTCAGGCCGCGACCGGTGGCGTCCTTCGGGACGTTGAGCGCCGCGCGCCGGTTGATCCCGGAGTCCGACGGGTCGCCGAGCCGCAGCTCCAGCCGGGTGCCGAACATGTCCCGCACCGCCGGTCGCAGCTCCATCCAGCGGCTGACCGACGCGAGCAGGTGGACGCCGTAGCCGAGCCCGCGCTGCGCCAGGTCGGTCAGCACCGGCTCCAGGTCCTCGAACTCGGTGCGCAGCGTGCCCCAACCGTCGACGACGAGGAACACGTCGCCGAACGCGTCCTCGGCGTGCAGGCCTTGGCGCTTGCGCCGCCGGTAGGTGGCCATGCCGTCGATGCCGTGCACGGTGAACAGCTGCTCGCGGGCGGTGAGCAGGGTGTGCATCTCGGCGATCGTGCGCCGGACCGCGTCGACGTCCCGCCGGCTCGCGACGCCGCCCAGGTGCGGTAGCTCGCGCAGGGCCGCCAGGCCGCCGCCGCCGAAGTCCAGGCAGTAGAACTGGGCCTCGGCCGGCGTGTGGGTCAGCGCCAACCCGGCCACCAGCGTTCGCAACAGCGTGGTTTTTCCGGACTGCGGCGCCCCGGCCACGATCAGGTTCCCGTTGGCGCCGGCGAGGTCGACGTCGAGCACGTCCCGCCGCTGGTCGAACGGCCGGTCGATGAGGCCGACGACGCCGTGCAGCGCGCCCTGGCGCTCCGGGGCGGCGACGGTCAGCCCGCGGACCGGATCGCTGACCAGCGGCGGCAACAACTGGTCGAGGGTCGGCGGCTCGGTCAGCGGCGGCAGCCACACCTGGTGGGCCGGGACGCCGACTCCGGCGAGGCGTTCGACGAGCACCCGCAGCAGCGTCTCGCCGTGCGGGGTGTGCTCGTCGGGGTCGGGGGCCACCGGCGCCGGCTCCGGCTCGGTGCTGGTCGCGGCCTGGTAGCGGCTGGTGTAGAGCTGCACCGGGTCGACGGTCGCGGCGATCGTCCGCGGCCGCTCCTTCCCGCGGGTGTACCGGCCGGAGACGTAGGCCGCTTTGAACCGGACAAGGCCCTCGGTGCCTGCCTTGAGGTAGCCGTTGCCGGGCGACCGGGGCAGCTCGTAGGCGTCCGGGACACCGAGCACGGTCCGGCTCTCCATGGAGGAGAACGTCCGCAGGCCGACCCGGTAGGACAGGTGGGAGTCCAGGCCGCGCAGGCGGCCCTCCTCCAGTCGCTGCGACGCCAGCAGCAGGTGGACGCCGAGCGAGCGGCCGACGCGTCCGATCTGGACGAACATGTCGATGAAGTCGGGTTTCGCGGTGAGCAGCTCGCTGAACTCGTCACAGATGATCAGCAGGCTCGGCAGCGGCGCGAGCGGCACGCCGCTGGCGCGGGCCCGCTCGTAGTCGCGCTGGGAGTCGTACTTGCCGGCCTGGCGCAGCAGCTCCTGGCGTCGGATCAGCTCGCCGGAGATCGCGTCCTGCATGCGGTCGACCAGCGAGAGTTCGTCGGAGAGGTTCGTGATCACCGCGCTGGTGTGCGGCAGCCGGTCGAGCGAGGTGAACGTCGCACCGCCCTTGAAGTCGACGAGGACGAAGTTGAGCGTCTCGGACGAGTGGGTGGCGGCCAGCGCCAGCACGAGCGTCCGCAGCAGTTCGCTCTTGCCGGAGCCGGTCGCGCCGACCAGCAGGCCGTGCGGCCCCATCCCGTCCAGCGCGGATTCCTTGAGGTCCAGCTCCACCGGGCGGCCGTCCGGGTTCACGCCGATCGGCACCCGCAGCCGGTCCCGGTTGGGGCGGGCCGCCCAGGCCTGCTGCACGTTGAACTCGTACGGGTCACCGAGGTCGAGCAGCTCGGCGAGGCCGAGCTCACCGGTGAGCGGGGTCTCGGCCACCGACGCCGCGGAGAGCCGCAGCGGCGCGAGCCGCCGCACCAGCGCCCCCAGCTCGGTCTGGCCGAGCTGGTCGGCGGGGCCGATCTCCGCCCGGCCGTCCATCGTCGTGCTGGAGAGCGTGCCGTCGGTGTCGACGTCCAGGACGATCGTCGACGGATCGAGCACCCGTGGCGGCGCGGCACCCAAGTCGAGGATCGTGACGCCCTCGACGCCGCCCTCGGCCATCAGGTGGTCCGAGCCGAGCGTCGTGCCGCCGTCGATCACGACGAGCAGGTGGACGCCCGCACTCGGCGGTGCACCCGGGTTGAAGCGGGAGCGGTGGGCCAGGACGTCGTCGAGCATCGCCTCCAGCGCGGTGACCGACGGCGCGACCAGCCGGACCGGGCCGACCGCGTCGGTCCGGGTGGGGTGCAGCGCGTGCGGCAGCCACTTCGCCCACTCCCAGTGCGGGCGCTGGCGATCGGAGACGCAGAAGGCGATCAGCGCCTCCTCCGGCGCGTGGAACGTGGCCAGCTGGGCGATGAGCGCGCGCACCATGCCCTGCACCCGCTCGGCGTCACCCCGCAGGTGGACGTGGGAGAAACCGCGCAGCGCCATCGCGACCGGGAGGTCGGGGACCACCGAGTAGGTGGTGACGAAGCGGCGTAACGCGCTCGCGCAGAGCGGCTCCAGTTCGTCGACCGGGCGGGTCTCCGGCGGGACCAGCGGCGTCGCGATCTCCTGCGCGCCGCGTCCGATCCGGACGACGCCGAAGTCGCCGTCGGCGGGGCGTCGCTCCCACAGGCGCGTGCTCAGCGCGGTGGACCAGAGCGCGTCCGGGTCCGGGTGCCGGTAGAACATCGCCTCGCGCTGCTGGCGGATCGTGTCCCGCACCGCGGCGCGCAGCTGGGAGAGGCGGCGCAGGTACTGCCGCCTGGCCTCGACCATCTCCCGCTTGCTCTGCCCGCCGCTCTGGTTGGCGAGCTGGGCGGCGATCATGCCGAGGATCGAGACGCCGTAGAGGCCACCGGCGACGTACGCCAGCGCGCCGCCGCGTCCGCCGCCCACCATCAGGCCCATCGCGGCGGCCCCGGCGCCCATCGGCATGATCATCATCAGGCGGGACCAGGCCTGGTTGTTCGGCTGCGGCGCCTCGGGCGGCGGGTCGAGCACGACCTCGCCCGCCGGGAGGTCCGGCGCGGGCTGCCGCGGCGGACGCTTCACGATCACCGAGGACACGCAGTTTCCTCTCTCACGCCGGGAAGCACGGAGTGCACAGAGTGCACGATAGCTATCAGATGCCTGCTGCTACGTTGGCCCCGTCGATACGGCTCATCGCTCTGTCCGGAGGTAGCACAGCGTGACGGTCCCCGTCGGAACCGGGCTGGCTCGCGTCACGGTCAGCACGCCCAAGCGCCGGATCGACGTCGCATTACCCGAGGATCTCGCGGTCGCGGAACTGCTGCCCAGCTTGCTGCTGCACGCCGGCGAGGGCGCGGCCGACGACGGAGAGCGACACGGCGGCTGGGCTCTCCGCACGTCCACCGGCACGCGGCTGGCCGGCGACCGCAATCTGGCCGGGCAAGGCGTCCGCGACGGTGACGTACTGCACCTCGTCCCGCGCCGGGCCGACTGGCCGGAGCTCGAGTACGACGACGTCGTCGAGGCGATCGCCAGCGGTGCCCGCCGCTACGGACGCTCGTGGGGTGGCCCGGCGACCCGGCGGTGCGCGCTCGCGGTCGGAACCGTCACGCTGCTCCTCGGCGTCCTCGGAATCCTGTCGTCCGGACCGCCGTGGGCGCTGCCCGGCGGATTGGCGCTCGGGGTCGCGCTGCTGCTCTGCATCGTCGGCACCGTCCTGGCCCGAGCCGCCGGTGACGCGGTGGCCGGTGCCGCGGTCGCCGGGCCGGGGCTGGTCTACGCCGCCGTCGGTGGCGCCATCCTGGTGGCGCCGCGCGGCACCGAGCTCGACGAGCTGGGGACGGCGCACCTGCTGCTCGGCTCGGTGGCGTTGGCCACCGCGGGGGTCATCGGGTACCTCGGCGTCGGTGCCTGGGGCCGGGTCTTCGTCGGCGGGGTCGCCGCCGGACTGCTCGGCGTCGTCGGTGGGCTGCTCGCACTGTGGACCGACATGTCGACGGCGGGCGTCGCGGCGATCGTCCTCACGATCGCGATCACGCTGCTGCCCGCGTATCCGCTGCTGTCGATGCGGATCGGGAAGCTCCCGATGCCGGTGCTGCCGCAGCGGACCGAGGAGATGCTCCGGGACGACCCGGTTCCGCAGCGGGCCGAGGTGTTCGCCGCCGTCGCCCGCGCCGACGAGGTCCTCACCGGCCTGTTGCTGGCGGTCAGCGTCACCAGCGTCTCGTCCGCGTGGGTACTGACCGGGAGCCCGAAGACGTCCGCGCTGATCCTGGTCGCGGTGGCGTCCGCGGCGCTGCTGCTGCGCGGACGGCTGTTCCCGACCCCACGGCAGCGGATCCCGCTGCTGACCGGCGGCATCCTCGGTCTCGGTCTGCTGTTCACCGGGTTCGCGCTGTCGTTCCCGGTGCTGGTGACCGTCCCGGTGGCGCTGCTCGTGGGCGGCGCGGTGCTGGGCGCCGGGCTGCTCTACAGCCGGCGTCCGCCGTCGCCGTACGTGGGGCGGTTCGCCGACATCCTCGACGTCCTGCTGCTGGTGTCGCTGCTGCCGATTGCCTGCTTGCTGACCGGCTTCTACAGCTACGTCCAGGGGCTCTTCGCCTCGCTGGGTGGCTGAGCCGGCATGGCCTCGCGCAAGGATCAGCTGCACTCCTACCAGTTCATGCTGCAGCGGGCGATCTCCGCGCTGATCATGCGGGAGACCGACCCGGCGCAATCGCCGCTGCGCCGCGGGGTCGGCGCGGCGTTCGTCGGACTGATGGTGACGGTCATCGTTGCGGCCGCGTTCGGGATCTACGGCCTGCTGACGAAGACCGGCAGCGCCCGCTGGAAGGTCGACAACGCGGTCGTCGTGGAGAAGGAGACCGGCGCGGCATTCGTTTACCTCGACGGCACGCTGACCCCGGCGCTGAACTACACCAGTGCGCTGCTGCTCGCCGGGCAGACGCCGCCGAAGACGTTCACCGTGCCGCGCAACTCGCTGCGGGACGTGCCGCGCGGGCTGCTGGTCGGGATCCCCGGCGCCCCCACCGCGCTGCCGAACCGCAAGGCCGTGCTGGCGAGCGTGTGGACGGCGTGCGCACTGCCGGCCCGGACCTCCGCCGGGCAGAACACGATGATCACCTCGCTGTTGGTCGGAGGTCGCGCGGCGTCCGCCCGGCCGCTCGGGGAGACCGGCCTCTACCTGCGAAACGCCGACACCCGCGCCGAGTACCTGGTCTGGCACGGGCACCGCTACGAACTGGTCGGCGCGACAGTGCCGAGCGCGCTGTTCGGCAGCGGCACGCGCGCGACCGAGGTGGGCAGCGCCTGGCTGGACACGCTGCCCGAGGGTGACCCGATCCGGGAGATCAAGGTCCCGGACGCCGGCGAGGAGTCCACCGCCGTCCCGGGCCGCGACGTCGGCGACGTCCTCGCGGACCGGCGGGACAGCGGCGAGACCGACTACCTGGTTCTCGACGACGGGCTCGCCCGGCTCTCCGCCCTCCAGCTGGATCTGCTGCGGGCCGGCCGGGCGGTCGAGCCGGAGCCGGTGCCGGCCGCGGAGATCACCGCCGCGCGCAAGAGTAACCGGCTGGAGTCCGACTCCCCCGCCGACCAGCAGGCGCCCACCCGGTCACCGAAGCTCGCGGACGCCCCGGCCGGGTTCGGCGTGTGCGCGGCGTTCGAGGGCGAGGACGGGCCTCCCACGGTCGCGGTGCTGCCCGACGGTGGCGACCCGGAGGCCGGCACCCCCACCACCGCCCGGACCGGCGACGGTGCGGTGCTCGCCGATCGGATCCTCGTACCCGGCGGGTCGGTGGCCGTGGTCCGCGCCCGGGAGACCGGAACGTACAGCGTCGTCACCGACCTCGGGGTGCGGTTCCCAGTGAGCTCGGCGGAGACGCTCGGCACGCTCGGCTACGACGCCGGGAACGCCGCCACGCTGCCGGCCGCGGTGCTCGACCGGGTACCGGCCGGGCCCGCGCTCTCCCCCGAGTCCGCCGTTCTTCCCGCCTCGCCCGGTGAACGGTGATCAGCAATCATGCGACAGATGGGAAAAGCGGTCCCAAAGTTGCGTCTGGTGTCTAGGTTAGGCAACGGCGGTGGTCGGCGCGGTGGCGACCTCCGTCCGAATACGACCGGTCCGTCCGTTCTGGACCGGCTCGCAAGTATCCGGAATGGAAGGCAGAACGAGGTGACTCGGCCATGGCAATGAATGTCACTCCGCAGATGCTCATCGACGCCGCGCAGAAAGCGGAGAACGTCGGTGAAGGTATCGCGGGTCAGCTGACCAACCTGCTGTACACGATCCAGTCCGAGGGTGGGGCCTCGTTCCAAGGCGGCGGCGGTTCCGCGCTCCAGGGCGTCTCCGCGCAGCTCGGCGAGCAGCTCAAGCAGATCCTCACCGCGCTGAACACGATGTCGGGCAACGTCAACGCCGCCTCCGCCGACTACGGCACCTCCGACCAGGAGATCGCGCGCGAGATCCAGACGGTCGGCAACGCCTACAACCCCGGTAGCGGCAGCGTCGTCACGGCGCTGACCAACGGCTGAGCGGAGGAGTACCCATGCCGTACGAAGCCGATGATCTGCTCTACAACTACGAAGGCATCTCGAGCGTCTCGGGCGCGATCGAGGCGTTCGTCGCGCAGATGAATGCGAACCTCGACGAGGTCGACGCGGTGTTCCGGAACCTGCTCGCCAACGGATGGGGCGGCAGCGAAGGTGCCGCCGCGTTCCAGGCCCAGAGCGCGAAGTGGCACTCCGGCGCGAACGAGATGGCGGTGACCCTGCGGTCGCTGTCCACGAAGGTCGGCGACGCCGGGATCAACATGAAGTCGCTGGACCAGAGCGTGGCGAACCGCTTCGGCACGGCCTGAGCCCGGTCGTCCCCGCCCCGGCGCGCCCCCGAGCGCGCCGGGGCGTTCGCCGTTGCGCGCAACCAGCCGGGCGCGGCAGGCTTCCGCGCCACCGGCGGGTGGGGCGGGGGCTGGCGGGGCTGGCGGCGGCGGTTTCCCGAAAGACAACCTCTCAGGCGCTGCTTAGCGGTGGTCTTCCCGACAACCACCTCACGCCCGCGCCGCACGGGTGGTCTTCCCGAAAATCCACCCGCTGGACGCCGCTGAGGGGTGGCGTTCCCGAAAAGTGCCCGCGAGGGCCTTGCGCCGCAATGGTTGGCGCCCATTCCGTGCGGGGCCGCGGATGGTTGTCGCGCCTTCAGGACGGCGGGTGGGATGGGTGTCGCACTTCCCGGGTGCCGACAGGGGTGGTTGTCGCGCCTTCAGGACGGCGGGTGGGATGGGTGTCGCACTTCCCGGGTGCCGACAGGGGTGGTTGTCGCGCCTTCAGGACGGCGGGTGGGATGGGTGTCGCACTTCCCGGGTGCCGACAGGGGTGGTTGTCGCGCCTTCAGGACGGCGGGTGGGATGGGTGTCGCACTTCCCGGGTGCCGACAGGGGTGGTTGTCGCGCCTTCAGGACGGCGGGTGGGATGGGTGTCGCACTTCCCGGGTGCCGACAGGGGTGGTTGTCGCGCCTTCAGGACGGCGGGTGGGATGGGTGTCGCACTTCCCGGGTGCCGACAGGGGTGGTTGTCGCGCCTTCGGGGCGGCGCACGGAGTGGGTGTCGTGCATTCCGGACCATGGCACGGGAAGCGCGCCAACCATCCGGCGGGCACCCGGAAACCGCGACAACCAGCCCACCAGCCTCGTGTCAGCCAGCGCTCGTGCTCAGCGTTCGTGCCGTTCCGGGCGGGTGTCACCGCCAGTGCAGCGAATTCTCCGCGCTTCCCCGACGAGCGCTCCGCTCCGATGGCGTGCCGCGACCGCAGGAATCCGCCGGCCCCTAAGGACGGCCTCCCCGAAAAACCACCTCACGCGCGCCCCGGGACGGTGGCCTTCCCGAAAGAGCGCCCGCCGGACGCCGCGGCGGGGTGGCCTTCCCGAAAGTCCGTCCGCTGAACGCCGCCGAGGGGTGGGGTTCCCGGGAATTGGGCGCGTCGCCGTGAGGGGCGTCAGTGCCTGGGGGTCCAGTCTTCGAACAGCATGCGCGGGGGCGCCGGGGCGTCGTCCTCGGGGTACTCGGCCGGGCGCGGCGCGAGTCCTGGGCGCCAACGCCGCTTGCGTCCGCGCGGGATCGCCACCGCGAACGTCACCCCGAGCACCGCCGCCACGGCCAGCACCGCGGCGGCCACGAGCGCGATCGTGCTGCCCCGGTCGTCGGATTGGGCGCTCGGTGCCTCTCCCGGACCGGCGTCCAGCGCGGCGGGCGACGCCGTGGTCATCGTCGCGGTGACGGCCTGGGCCGGGTTGACGATGCCGTTGCCCGTGGTCGCCGCGCTCGGCGTCGCGGTGGCCAGGAGTCGCCGCACGACGTCGGCGGCCTTGGCGTCCGGCCAGCGGCTGCGGATCAGTGCGGCGGTGCCCGCCACGTAGCCGGCCGCGATCGCGCTGCCGGCGACCTCGACCAGTCCGCCGCCGATCTGCGTGGAGACCAGGCCGTCGCCGGGTCCGGCCAGGTCGACGGCGGGCCATGCGCTGCCGTCCCCGATCAGAGCACCGTCCTGGTTCACCCCGACGACCCCGACGACCCCGTCGTACGCCGCGGGGTACGGCAGCGCCGGCCCGTCCCCGGACGGGCGCGCATCCCCGACGGCCGCGATCACCACGATGTCGGCGGCGACCGCGGAGGCCACCGCGGCCTTCAGCTCGGCGTCGTCGACGTAGGTCACCACCGGCACAACGAGGACGTCCGGGCGCGCGGCCGTGGCATCCCGGACGGCCTCGGCGAGCGTGGCCGGGGTGCCGGACTCCGGGCTTTCACCGTTCTCCACGACCGTGGACGTGGCGACCCGGTACGGCACCACCGCGGCACCAGGGGCGAGCCCGCTGAATCCGACGCCTTGGACGGGCGCCGCCGCGATCACCCCGGCCACCTGGGTGCCGCCGCCCTCGCAGTCGGTGTCGGCGCCGGACGTCTCGCCCGGCAGGTAGTTCTCGCCCTCGCGGACCCGGCCGGTGAGCTGCGGGTGCCCGGCGTCCACTCCGGAGGCCAGCACCGCGACCCGGGTGCCGGAGCCGTCCGCGACCGGCCAGATCCGCTCCGGCGCTTGTCGCTCCTGCGCCCAGGGCACCTGCGTGATGGCGGTGCCGGGCTCGGCGCACTGCTCCGCAGCCGGCGCCGCCGCTGCGGGCGACGTCGGGAACAGCAGCGCTCCCAGGACGACCGCCGCCGCCGCGGCACGCGTGAGCCTCATGACCCGGTCGCGGCCAACAGGTCGTCGAGGGTGAGCGTGCGCAGGTCGTCGCGGGACGGCACCCGGCCGAGCTTCCGGAGCCGGCCGGACTGCGCCTTGCGCATGCCCTCCAGCAGCTTGCGGGCCTCGCGGGCGTTACCGAAGTTGGCGCCCCTGTCGATGCCGGCGAACCACTCGAACAGCCCGTCCTCCAGACCGGGCGCGAGCAGGTAGTCGTCGGAGGCGGCGATCCGCCCGGCGATCAGCGTCAGCTCGTCCGGCGAGTAGTTCTCGAACTCCAGCGTCTTGGCGAACCGGGACGCCAACCCGGAGTTCGTGTCGAGGAAGTCGCTCATCTCCACGGTGTAACCGGCGACGATGACCGCGAGCGAGTCCCGGCGGTCCTCCATCAGCTTCACCAGCATGTCGACGGCCTCCTGGCCGAAGTCGGCGCCGCCGCCGCTGGACCGGGAGAGCGTGTACGCCTCGTCGATGAACAGCACGCCGCCGGTCGCTTCCTCGACGACCGCGGCGGTCTTCTCCGCGGTGTGGCCGATGTACTGGCCCACCAGGTCCCGGCGGGAGACCTCCTTGAACGTCCCGTCCGGCAGGACGCCGAGGCTCTTGAGCAGCTGCCCGTAGAGCCGGGCGACCGTCGTCTTACCGGTGCCGGGCGCGCCGGTGAAGATCAGGTGGTGGCTCACGGCGCCGACGGACAGCCCGGCCTCCCGGCGCCACGTGTTCACCTGCATTTCGTCGATGAGTGCCCGGACTTCGCTCTTGACCGCGGCGAGCCCGACCATCGCGTCCAGCTGGCCGAGTAGCTTCTCGACCTCGGCCTGCGCCCCGTCGTCCTCGGTCGTGATCGCGGGCGTCAGCCGCGCCGCGCTGATCGTCGGATTCGCGCCGGGCTCGACCAGGATCTCCGGGGCCGCGGTCTCCTCGAAGCGGCAGTCTTCGATCGTGCCACCGCACCCGCTGCCGACCAGGATGCCGACACCCCGCGTGTGGTGGACGTGGCAGGACCGCAGCGTCGGGGAGCTGTCGTAAGCGATCGCGACGCCGACGTCGCCGGTGCGGGAGATCTCGCAACTGTCCAACGTGGGCCGGCCCGACTGGTAGACGTAGACGCCGCGGTAGCCACTCCGCGTGATCGTCGTGGTGCGGATCGTCGGGTCGGCGCCGAGCCGCACGATGATGCCGTCGTCGGTGACGTCGCTGATCTCGCACGCCTCGATCACACCGGTGGCGTCGGAGCAGACGATGCCGTACTGACCTGCGGTGATCCGGCAGGACCCGGCCCGCAGCTCCGCGCCGTCGGTCGCGGTGATCGCGGCGCCGTAACCGGCCGACAGCACGCAGTCGGTCAGCTCCAGCCGGCCGCCGGACGCGTGCACCGTCTGCCCGTCGCCGCAGCGCAGGGTGAGGCCACGCAGCGTCACGGTCGCGTCGCGGGTCGACACCGCCGGACGGCCCAGGCCGGTCGCGTCCAGGGTGACCGCGCCGGGCTCGCCGAGGGCGACCAGCGTGAGCGAAGAGTCCGCGACGGCCACGGTTTCCCGGTACTCCCCCGGTTCGATGGAGATCGTGGCGCCGGATTCGGCGATCTCCAACGCGTCCGCGAGAGTGGGGTAGGCCCCGTGCTGTCGGGTCGAAACGAGAAGCGTGCGCGCCATGGCTCCGTGGGGGTGGTCGCGAGGGAAGCGGCTCGGTGGGCGGTGAGCACCGTATCCCATCGGGGCGACAGTTCCCGGTGGGCTCGGTGGTTAGGCTGCGAACATGGCTGAACTCCCGGACCGGTGGCGGCCGGCGAACGAGCCGGAGATCGTGATGTACCACGCGCTGCTGCGCTCCGATCCGGCCCGGTACTTCCAGACCGTGACCACCGCACCGCTCTACCTGGCCGCGGTGAGCCAACCGGCCAGACGGCTGGTCACCTGGGAGCGGGACGGCCGCACGTACCTGCTCGCGTTCACGTCGCCGGAGGGTCTGGCGCACTGCCTGGGCCAGGAGGCCGACACGGTGCTGCAGATGGACTACCCCCAGCTCGTGCGCGACTGGCCCGACCCCAACTGGTGGCTGGCGCTCAACCCCACGACGCCGATCGACGCGACGCTGCCGGTCGTCGCGGTCGCCGAGGCCGCGAGCGGCGCCGTCGAGATCCCGATGCCGACGGTCAGGGCGCGTCCCGACGTCCCCGATCTGCGGACGGAGATCGGGGACGCCCCGGACGTGCCGGCGAACGAGCTGGAGGAGGCGATGACCGAGGTGCTCGCGCAGGGCAACGTGCCGCTGCTGCTCGACCTCCTCGTCTTCGCCGAGGTCTTGCTGCCGACGCTGCGCCCGGTGGAGACGGTCGACCTGGACGATCCGTACTTCCCGTGGGCGGCGCTGCCGCTCTCCGCCGACCGCCCGGTGGGCGAGCCCGCCGTCGGCGTCTTCACCTCCCCGCAGCGGCTGGCGGACGCCGCGCCCGGCATCGACGTCCCGAGCGTCCGGGTCTCGCTGCTCGCCCTCGCACTGGCGTGGCCGGGTCCGGAGTACGCGCTGCTGGTCAACCCCGCCTCGTCGACCCGGGCGCGGCTGCCCGGCGACCAAGTCGAGGCGCTGCCCGAGTGGGCGCGTCTGGCCGCGCACTACCACGGCGTCGAGCCGGATCAGACCGTCCACGAGGCGTGACGCGAGTTCCTCGCGGTGTCGGGCCGCCGTCCGCCGGGCGGCTTCCCGGAGCCGCGGGACGCGTCTTGTCGGATGCGATACGGTCTGACTGTTTACTGCTGCAACACCGGTCTCAGGAGGGCTGGGTGAACGATCCGTCGCGGACCGACCGGCCCGACTTCTCGGCAGTGTCCAGTATGGCCAAGGACCTGCGTGCCGCGATCGGCGACGCCGAGCGAGCGCAGCGTGACGCACTCCGCCTCACCGGGACGGCGTGGTCGAAGGACGGGCTCGTGAAGGCCGTCGTCGGCCCGCGTGGACACCTGCTCGAGCTCGAGCTCGACCCGCGCGTCTACCGCACGCCGAACTCCCACGCGTTGTCCGCGACGATCCTCGCGACGGTCCGTGCGGCCACCGACGACGTGCTGGCGAAGACCGGCGAGATCCTGGACCGCAGCCTGCCGGCGGATCTGCGTGCCCGCTCCGGCGGTGGTCGGCTCGACCTGTGGCGGATGGGCCGGATGCACGACGCCGACGTGCGGAACGAGCTACGACAGGAGGACGACGTCGATGGGCTTCGTTGATCTCACCGAGGGACCGGACGGACTCCGCGCCCGGGCCGTACAGTTCGCCGGCCAGGCCGAAGGTCTCGCCGAGCGTCTGCACAGCCTGTTGGAGCAGATCGAGAGCATCGAAGCCGCGCGCCCCTGGGGCGGCGACAAGTACGGCAACACGTTCGCGGAGGGCTACGGCCAGCCCACCGAAGAGGGCCCGTTCAACGAGGCGGTCGACGCCCAGGTGCGCGGCCTCGGCCCGGAGGCCACCCAGATCGGCACCGCGCTCACCGCCGGGGCCACCGACTACCTCATCGGTGACCTGCAGGCCGCCGACGACATCGGCTCGCTCGCCCCGGGCCGCGGGATCGTGCCCGGCGGACGGGCCCACTGATCGACGAGTACGACGGGTCGCAGTGCGACCGCTGATTTCGGAACTGACGTACAGCGAGCGGGGAGGGTGGCCGGATGTCC